>CAIRBY010000687.1 GCA_903876865.1 uncultured Acidobacteriia bacterium | reverse complement strand
TTGGTTTCGGGATGCGGATGCCTGGTCCGAGGCGGGACAGTTGCGGGCGGGAGAAATTGGCAGGCGGAGCCGCCTGCCCTACCAAAGCGATGATGTTGCGGGCCAGCGGCCTAGGGAAAGCGAGGGATGCGGCCGCGATGGATTCGCAGTAACATTTGCCTGAGGCTTCCCGAATGTTCCCAAAGGCACTCGCCGGTGTTCTGATGCTCCTGTTGTGGAGTGCGAATCCCGCCGCCGCACAGACCGAGGCGCCGCCCTCCGTCAAGGTTTCCTGGGATGCGGTCGCGCGCGTCTCTAGCAGCACGGCAACGTTGCAGGTGGTGGTCAACCCGCCGTTGCGGCGCGGATCGAAGATTCACGACCCCGTCTTCCGGGCGCTGGAAGTGTTGCAGCCGGAGTACGCGCGCTACGTACCGTGGCTGCCCTACCCGAGACTGGCGGTGGCGGAGTTGGAAGCACCGCACGACGGGCAGACGTTCTGGGACTTCTCTCTGATCGATCCGCTCACCATCGATTTTCTGGAAGCGACCAAGGGTCACCATCCGGTCCTGAACTTCAGCACGACTCCGCAGTGGATGTGGGTCACGCCGAAACCGGTGGCGTATCCCGCCGATCCCGAAGAACCGGACTGGAATTACACGCAAGGCACTGAGCTGCGCGATCCGAGCGGGAAGGAGTTGGGCGATTACTACGCCCGCGTGGTGAGCTGGTACACGCAGGGTGGTTTCGTGGACGAGTACGGGAAGCGCCACGAATCCGGCCACCATTATCCGCTTGACTGGTGCGAGGTGCTCAACGAGCCGGACCTGGAGCACCGGATGAGTCCGCAGACGTATACGCGGATCTATGACGCCATCGTGACGGCGGTGCGGGCGGTGGCGCCAGGGATGAAGTTCATCGGGATCTCGGTGGCGGGGCCGAGCAAGCTGCCTGAGATGTTCGAGTATTTTCTGAACCCGGCCAATCACAAGGCGGGTGTGCCGCTGGACGCGATCTCGTATCACTACTACTACTCGCCCGCGAAGGACGAGTCGCCGGAGGCGCAGCAATTTACCGCGTGGGATCAGACCAACGGCTTCCTCAACACGGTGCGTTACGTGGAAGCGATCCGCAAGCGGCTCTCGCCGAAGACGATCAGTATGATTAACGAAATCGGAGCCATCTCCGCCGATGATCGCGAGCAGAATCAGCCGGGACACGTGACCAAGCCGATCCCGAACTCCTACTGGAATCTCTGCGGGGCGATGTACGCATACCTGTTCGGGGAACTGGCGAACATGGGAATCGAAACCGTCAATGCCTCTCAGTTGGTGGGCTATCCGACGCAGTACCCGAGCGTTTCGCTGGTGGATTGGGAGACGGGGCGGCCAAATGCGCGCTTCTGGGTGCTCAAGCTATTGAAAGATCACTTCGCGCCGGGGGATATGCTGGTGCGCACGCCGCAACCGGGACCGTTCGTCTACGCTCAGGCATCCATCAGCAGCGGCGGGAAGCACCGCCTGCTGTTGGTCAACAAACGCAATCGGGAAATGGAGGTGCGCGTCCCGGGTGCTACCGGCGCCAGCATGCGCTTCGTGGATCAGCGTACGGCCTTCCAGCCCCCGGCCTCCGCCACGCTCAAACAGGACATCGTGCGTCTGGGCGGATACGCAGTCGTGGTGCTGGAGTTCCCGAACTAAGCGGTCTTCCTTAGGTGCCGGAGTGGCGGCGAAGAGCGCGGCGGGCTGCTTCTGCTCGCTCGCGCGGCCGCTGGACTCTGCGTAATTCAGTTGCGTTCAAGGCTTCCGCCTTAGTTCGTTCCTCCTTCAATTTCCCTAGTAAGTTTTCAGGCCACCGTCCGATATGAAACACGTGGCCCTGGTTCCAACCGTACTGATCGTCGATGACGCGCCAACCAATCTGACGGTGCTGCGGGCCATCCTGGCATCGGAAGGGTTTCGCATTCTGAAGGCGATTGACGGCCCCTCGGCGCGGGAACTGCTCTCCCGGGAATCCCCGGATCTCATTTTGCTGGACGTGATGATGCCGGGCGAGAGTGGCTTTGAGACGTGCGCGTGGCTCAAATCGAATCCGGCGACGACCGACATTCCGGTGATCTTCCTCTCCGCATTGGATGACGTAAAGAACAAAGTCACCGGATTGAAGAGCGGCGGTGTGGATTACATCACCAAACCGGTGCACGCCGAGGAGGTGCTGGCGCGGGTTCGCGTGCACCTGCGGATTCGCGAGAACAACCGACTG
>CAIRBY010000686.1 GCA_903876865.1 uncultured Acidobacteriia bacterium | reverse complement strand
GCCGGATACGGAACTGACGGAGATCGCCCGGAAGCGACTGGCGGCGCTCAAGGAGTTCAGCGATTTGGGGGCGGGCTTCAAGATCGCGGCGTTGGATCTGGAACTGCGCGGCGCGGGCAACCTCTTGGGCGGGGAGCAGCACGGACAGATCAACTCGGTAGGATTTGACACTTACGTGCGCTTGCTGGACGAGACGGTGCGGGAACTGAAGGGCGAAGAGGTGGTGCCGGAGATTCGTTCCGCTCTGAATCTGAGCCTGGATATCCGGATTCCGCCCGAATATATCGGCGATGAAAACCAGCGGCTTCGAGCGTACCGGCAGATCGCCAACGCGGCGGACGCCGAGGCGCGGGACCGTGCCGAAACGGAACTAGAGGATCGATATGGCCCAGTGCCGGAGGCGGTGCGCAACCTGGTAGTCTACTCGGCGCTCAAGACCCTGGCCGAGCAGATCGGCGTGGAGGCCGTGGACCGGCGCCATAACTTGTTGAATATAAAGTTCCATAAGGAAACGCGAGTAGATCCGGCGCGGCTCATGAATCTGGTGGGAAAAACCCGGGGCGCGCAGTTCACTCCGGCAGGCGTATTGCTATTGCCTTTGGACGGTCAGACCACGGCTGCGGAGATTCTGCGCTTTTTGGGTGATAAATTGGAGCAACTCCGGGCGGTTTGAGTTGGTAAAATAGAGGATCAGCTATGTTTCGTAGGTTTGTAGTACTCATTGCCTCCACGTTCGCGGTCTGCTTCGCGGCGGATACGGTCAGAATCGTGGAAGAGATCGCCGCGAAGGTCAACGGCGACATCATCACGCGTGGCGAACTGGCCAGGAAGCGTCTCGAGATCGAGACGGAAGCCAAGAAGCAGGGGCTCACCGGCGCCCGCCTCGAGGCGACCGTAAAGGAATACGCCGCCAACGCCCTGCGCGACGAGATCGATCAGTTGTTGCTGGTGCAGAAGGGCAAAGATCTCAATATCAGCGTGGATGCCGAAGTGACGCGCCGCCTGGCGGAGATGCAGGTGCAGCAGAAGGAACCGGACCCGGAGAAATTTCAGGCGTTCATCCGCGATCAAACCGGCATGACCTACGAAGATTTCAAGCTGCGCATGAAGAACGAGATGCTGACGCAGCGCGTGATCGGGCAGGAAGTGGCTCGCAACATCACGGTCTCCGAAGGCGAGATGCAGAAGTACTACGAAGAGCACAAGGGTGAATTCATGCGCAAAGAAGCGCAGGTTTTCCTGAGCCAGATCGTAATCTCGACCGAGGGCAAGACCCCGGAACAGGCCGCGGCTGCGGAGAAGAAGGCCAAAGATCTGGTGGCGCGCGCCAAGCGCGGCGATAAGTTCGCGGACCTCGCGCGGGAAAATTCCGACGATGTGGAGACCGGCAAGAACGGCGGCTACATTGGCGCCATGGCGAAGGGCGTGATGGATAAGTCCATCGAAGACGTCGTGTTCAAAGAGAAGAAGGGTTTCATCACCGATCCGCCGATCAAGCGTCCCAACGCCTTCCTGATCCTCAAGGTAGAAGAGCGTTTCGAAGTTGGGCAGGCGACGTTCGACGAGATGAAGCCGAAACTGCAGGATATTCTGACGGAGCCCAAGATGGAGGGCAAGGTCCGCATTTTCCTGACGCAGTTGCGCCAGGAGGCTTTCCTGGAGATCAAGGAAGGCTACATCGATAACGGCGCCGCGCCGGGCAAGGATACGCGCTGGAAAGATGTGGCGCAGCTCAAGCCGCAAACGATCACGAAGGAAGAGGTCGCCGCTGGCCGCAAGAAGCATATTCTCTGGGTGGTGCCTCACGGCCGCTTCCAGGAACCGGTGAAGCCCGCCGCCACGAGTCCCGTGTCGGACAAGAAATGAAGTCTCCTTTTGTCAGCGACCTCAGACCGAATCAGATGATTGAGACCACGTTTCTGGTCCAATCCAAAGAGATCCGGCAGAAGAAGGGTGGCGAGTTGTATCTCTCGCTGATGCTCGCGGACCGCACCGGCGAACTCGATTCGAAGATGTGGGATAACGTGGCCGACGTGCTCAACGAATTTGAGCGCGACGATTTCGTGAAGGTGAAAGGCATCATTCAGGTCTTCCACAACAAGCCGCAACTGACCATCCACAAGGTGCGGCGGATCGCGGAGAGTGAGATCGAGATCTCGGATTATTTCCCCGCATCCAAACGCGACCCGGCGGAGATGTGGGCGGAGTTGCGCGCCACCGTGGCGGGGATGAAGAACCCGCACCTGCAGGGGTTGCTGCTGGCGGTGGTGGACGATGAAGAGATCGCGCGGCGCTACCGGCGCGCGCCCGCGGCCAAGCAGATTCACCACGCCTTCCTGGGCGGCCTGCTGGAGCACGTGCTGAGCGTGCTCACCATGGCCAAGGCCGCGGCGGCCCATTACGTCAATATCGATTACGACCTGCTAATCACGGGCTGCGTGCTGCACGATATCGGCAAGATCTACGAGTTGAATTACGAACGCGGATTCTCCTATTCCAACGAGGGCCAGCTGATCGGCCACATTTCGATTGCGATGCGGATGGTGGGAGATAAACTGCGCGACCTTCCCAATTTCCCGCCGCTCCTGCGGACGCTGGTGGAGCACATGATCCTGAGCCATCACGGTCAGTTGGAATACGGGTCGCCGAAGCTGCCGCAGTTCCCCGAGGCGCTGCTGCTGCACTATCTGGATGATATGGATTCGAAGATGGAGTGCATGCGTGCGTTGATCGCCAACGACCGGCAGTTGGATGGCGCGTTCACCACGTTCCATCCGGCGATGGAGCGCGCCGCTTTGAAGAAGGACCGCTATCTCAACCCGATCGTCGCGGCGCCTGTAGCCGATGCCGTGGCGAAGCCCGCACCGTTGGCTGCGAACCAGCCGGCGCGGCCGGTGCCGCCGCCCGCGTCTTCCCTGATGGCGGAGAAACTGATGCTCGCGGGCATCCGCCCCAAGCAGGCCAACTGATGCCCAGGACTGCGCGCGACGTACCTCCCCCGCTGGAACTTGCCTGCCTCAAGGCTTTGTGGCAGCTGAAGGAAGGCAACGTCAAGGCGGTGCAGGAAGTGGTCGCGCTCTCCCGTCCGCTGGCTTACACCACGATCATGACTGTGCTCGATCGCCTGGTGCGGAAGGGCAGGCTGACGCGACGGAAGGTCGGCAGGGCGTTCGTTTATTCCCCGGAGGCTTCGCGCGACACGATGCGGCGCGCGGCGGTCCGCGAACTGCTCGACGGTTTTTTCGATGGCTCGGAAGCGGAACTGATGCAGTTCCTGCGCACCTCCGCGGAGGCTGTACCGGCGACGGAAGCGTTGACGGAACCGGCGGCAGAAGCCGTGATGAACGACCGGCGCATCGACACCGTACTGCTCTAGACCACTCACGAACTAGCGGCTGGGAATCGAGGGGCTACAATGGAACCTCCGACCCACTATGCACCTTATCCTGTTTGGCGCCGTCTTTACGCTGGCGATCGCGTACGCGCTTGGCTGCCTGCTGCTGCGAGAGCGCTCCGCGCCGCCGGAGATCCGCCTGGCACTCGGCGCCGCGGCGGAGAGCACCATCGTGTTCTTCCTGGTGCTCTGTCATCTGGCGCATTGGGGGACGTTTGTCGCGCTGGGTGTCGCGGTGCTGGCGGCGGCGTGGCGATGGGGGCGGCAGCATTGGGGCGCGGACCCGGTGCGCATTCCACGGGCTGCGTGGGTCATCTTCGCGGCATTCGGCGGCTGGTATCTGGTGAACGCGCTGGCTCCGGAGACTCTGGCTGACGGCATCACGTATCACCTGGGTCTACCCGCCGAGTACCTACGCGTGGGAGGCTTCCCGGAGCGTCCGGGATTCTACGAGCTGATTCCGCAGGGCATGGAGATGCTGTACACGGTGGCGTTCGCTTTCGGGCGGCACGCCGCGGCGAAGCTGGTGGAGTTCGCGCTGTTTGTGGCGACAATCCCGCTCTTTTTCCGCATCGCGCGAAGGATTGGCGCGCCCGATCTGGCTGCGCTGGTGGCCGCGGTGTTCTACTTCTGCGCTCCGGTTGCGGGGCTCACGGGGTCGTCCTCTTACAACGACGCGGCGGGGGTCTTCTTCCTGCTGGCCGCGCTTTACGCTCTGCTGCAAAACCCGGTGACAGACGGAACGTTCCCCAGGTTTCCGGGGCGGACTGTGGAGAAGTCCGACAATCTTGGCGTCGAAAAACCGGGGAACGTTTCGTCTGTCACCGGGTTTCTCGCCGTGGGGGTGCTGGCGGGGTTTTGTTATGCGATCAAGCTGCCGGGGGCGATTGTGCCGGCGGGGGTGGTGGTCTATGTTGCTGTGCAGCGGCGCTGGCGCGCGGCGATTCTGATTGCGGCCGGCGCGGCGCTGATGGTCGCGCCGTGGCTGGTGCGAGACCTGGCGCTGACGGGCAATCCGTTCGCGCCGCTGATGAACTCCGTGTTCCCCAACTCGGCCATGCATATCGCGACCGAACAGGAACTGGCGGGTAATTTGCGGTCTCTGGGAACTATTTCGCCCGCCCAAGTGCCGTGGGAGCTGGCCTTCGGAGATCGCCTCACCGGCACCTTCGGGCCGCTCTTCTTCGCCCTGCCTCTGGGACTCTGGGCGCTACGCAAGCGCGGTGGCCGATTGCTCTGGTCAGGTGCGCTGCTGCTCGCTCTGCCGTGGCTCACCAACACCGGCGCGCGGTTCCTGATGCCCTCTATCGCGCTCGCCGGTCTAGCGCTCGGCATGGCGCTGCCGCGTCCGCTGGCCTGGGCCGCGATTGCGCTGCAGGCTGTCCTCTGCTGGCCGCACGTGCTGGACACCTGGGAGACGCGCTATAGTTTCCGCCTGCACGAGTTTCCGCTGGCAGTCGCGTTGGGTCGCGAGAGCGAGGCTGCCTATCTGAAGCGCCACGTGGACGACTACGGCGTGGCAAAGATGATCGAGCACGCCACGCCGCCCGGTTCACGCACGCTGGCGCTGCTTACCGTAGCCAACGCGTATCTGGAGCGCGACGTGGCCGTCAGCTGGCAGTCGGCCGAAGCCGATCAGCTGCTGGATACGCTACGCTTGGCCTCGCTCTACACCGCATCGCCCGCGTTCGACTGGCGCGCGACCTGGCCGGAACAGCCGGTCCGCACGCTGCGCTTCCGCATGCCCGCCGCATATGACGGCGAGTGGGACATCAACGAAGTGCAGCTGTTCTCGGGCGACTACCGCATCTTCAACAGTCCGCAGTGGACGCTCTCCGGCTGGCCCAATCACTGGGAGGCGCCGCTTGCAATCGATGGCAATCTGGCGACGCGCTGGCGCACTTGGGAGACGGTTCGCGCGGGGATGTACATGGATATCGAGATGGGCCATCCGCAGCGTCTCAGTTCGGCGGTGCTGGTGACGCATACGCCGGTCTTCCGCGTGCCGCTGGAGGTTTACGGGTTGGACCCGCAGGACCGTTGGCACCTGCTGACCAAGGCGCCGCAGGCGATTCCGCGCCCGCCGCAGGATATCCGGCTGGAAGCCGGGCGCGCTCTCCGCAACGCGGGCTATCGCTACCTTCTGGTGCCCACGGGAAGCGGCGGCAACGCTCCGGTGGGCAACCTCATCATCGGCCATGAGGCGGAGTGGGGGATGAACGCGTGGGCGACGCCGGGCGATTTTACCTGTTGCGCGTGAAGTAGGCGCGGCGGCTTCCACGCGCAGGCTCCCCAACGCCGGGAATGTTCCGCGCTATTCCTTGGCCTTGACCACGGAGAGTTGGCGGCTATAGATCTGCTGGAAGATCTCGCCGACCCGTTCGGCAGCCCATTCCTCAAGATCGATATCGCCTTTCGCTTTCACTTCCAGTACGACTTCGGCGCCGCCGAGGCGGCACTCCACGGCGGTGATG
>CAIRBY010000685.1 GCA_903876865.1 uncultured Acidobacteriia bacterium | reverse complement strand
GGGAAAGCGCCTGCCCTACTCGGGAAAAGCTGATTAGTGGGACAGGCCACGAAAGACGATGGCCTGTCCTACTGGTTCGAGTTCAAGCACGCGACAAACTCTTGCAAGTCCGTGCTGAAAGGCATCGGGGTGGGTTCTCTCCCGCAATTCGAAAAAAATGTCGATTCGCTGCTGGGGCGTGAGGCGGGCGCGGAAAAGGGCGTCGGCCGCATCGGCAGTTGCGAAGGAGTCGAAGATAGAGATCACTTTCTCGACAGACTCGATTCTACTCAAACGGTCAATCGCCGGACTGGCGTTCGGGGGAGAGGTTTTGGGGGGTGCGGCCGGAGAGGGTAGCCCAGAGGGCGCGCCATTTGGCGGGGTGGGTCTTCATGGTGGAGATGGCGAGCATCAGGAGGATGGTGAGGATGGCGGCGACAATGGTCTGGGTCAGGTTGAGGCGGTTCTGGATGAAGAACGTAGCCTTGCCGTAGACGAGTTCGATGTGGACCCAATAGACGAGCAGCGAGGTGACGCCGAACTGGCGCACCCAACTCCAACCGTTGCCGGCGCCATAGCGCGTCCAGAGGAAGGCGATGGAGAGCATGACGAGCAGTACACCGGTTTTGGTGAGGACCTGGGCGGGGCTGTCGAGCCAGTAATCGCTATGGGCGTAGATGGTGAAGGTGGAGTTGGCGAGGTACTGGCAGGCGAGGATGAGTCCGCCGCCGAGGATCGCGGCCCACTGCATGCAGCGTTCGGTGGCCTCGTCGGGCACGAGGCGGAGCACGCTGCCGGCGCTGACGCCGAGGGCGAGATAGGCGGCCCAGGGGAAGATGCCGAAGGTGGCGCGATCGGGAATGATGTAATCGCGGACCATCCAGGGAAGGTAGTTCAGCGGGGCAGCGTTCCAGTGGAGTTCGGTGACGAGCGGGGAGAGGAAGGCGATGGCGAGGCCGAGCACGGCGCAGAGGCGGACGCGTTCGGCGGTGGTGAAGATGGCCATGACGGAGAGCAGGGCGATGGAGAGGCCCATGCAATTCAGCACGTCGACTTTAAAGAGGCCCTGCCACGGGGCGGGCAGGCCGAAGACGAAGAGCTGGAGACGGAAGGCGAAGGCGAGGAAGAAGAGATAGCGGGCGCGCAGGAGAGATTCCCAGACGCGTTTGCGCGGGGACCAGCCTTTGCGCTCCACCGAATCCATGAGGAAGGCGAGGGTGATGCCGGTGAGGAAGAGGAAGAGGGCGGGGGGCATGCCGCCGACGAATTGAGAGAGGGTGTAGGCGCCGGAGGCTTTGAGATCGGGGCGGAGCAGGGAGTGGAAGACATGGCCCTGGAGCATGATGATGGCGCCGATGCCGCGCACCCAATCGAGGTACTGCAAACGATCCGAGCTGGGCTTCCCTTGGGGCATGCTACTTCAGTTTGGTGATTTTGACGTTCTTGGGCAGGTCGAGTTTGACGGCGGAATCCGGTATCGACGGGTTGAGCGCGATGTGGCTGTAGGTGGCGAGCTGGTAATCCTTGCCGCCGGTGTGGAACTTCTGCTGGACGGTGGTGCCTTTTTCAGAGATCCAGAGTTCGCAGCGCTTGACGTGGGTGAGCATCTCTTTATCTTTGGGGACGAGGACGATGCGGGTGGTTTTTTCGCCGTTGACGGTTTCGGCTCCGCCGAAGGTGACGGTGTAGGCGCTCTTGAGTTCGGCGGAGGTGCTGCCGAAGCCGAGGAGGAAGAACTGATCGACGAGGGAGCGGTCTTTGCCGAGGTCCGCGGTCTGGGCTTCGTTGACGAGCGGGGAGAAGATGATGAGCTTGCCATCGCCGATGGTGACGGTCTGCTGGCGCGGTTCCTTCAGATCGATGCGCAGGTGCAGATCGTGGGGCTTGTTGCGCTTGACGGCGATGGTGCCGGAATCGATATCGTCTTTATCGACCACATCGGTGTGGGCGACTTTGCGCAGGTCTGCCTTGAAGCTTTTGAAGCCGGCGGAGGCCTGGTCCATGAGGCTGAGGGTGGATTCGAGCGTGGGCTCGGCGGCGAATCCGGCGGAGGACGCGAGGAGGGCGAGAGCGGAGAGCTTGCGGAGAGCGGGAAGGCGCATGACGCTCACTGGCGGGCGAAGGCCATGTAGCCTTGCAATTCGTTTTCGGAATCGAGGATCGGCTCCACGCGGGTGACCACGAGGTTGTGGTTGCTCATGCGGGTGCGCAATTCGGCGGTGAGTTTGGGGATGCGCTGGGGTTCGGCGGTGCCTTCGAGCATCTGCGTATTCACGAAGAAAACGGTGGTGCCTTTTTCGGAAGGGAGCAGGGCGATGCTGCTGGCGTGGGGAATGCGGGGCTGATCGCGGAACCAATCGCGCGGGGTCAGAAAGACGAAGGCGAGGATGGCGGCGACGATGATATCGTACTGCCAGCTGGCGCGCGGATATTCCCAGAGGAAGAGTTTCTTCAGCATTCCTACCTTTCAGTGTAGCTCAGTCACGCAGAATCGAAAAAATGGCGGCGGGGGGCAAACGTCGCGACTGCTATGAGTTAAGGCGGGCGGGCGGGGCAGGGCGGGGGAGCGGGCGGGAGGGGCGCGGGTAAACTGAAGTCGGCAGGAGAGTTCCGCGCCACACCCGCACCATTCCCGGTGCGGGTTTCGTTTTTTTCGGAGGTATGATGATTACCCGTTTGTTCCTGGCGGCCGTGTTGACGGCAACGTCCTTGTGCGCCGCCCCGCCGCTCACCGTGATTCAGGACGTGTTGTACAAAGCCGACGGCACGCTCTTCAATGGCAGTTTGACCATCAGCTGGACCTCGTTTCAAGCGATCGACCATACGGCGATCGAGCAGCAGCAGACCACGATCGTAGTGGTGAACGGCGTGCTGCAGACGCAGTTGGTGCCCACCACCACGGCGACGCCCGCGGCCTATTACACGGTGGTCTACAACAGCGACGGGCGCATTCAATTCACGGAGACGTGGGCGGTGCCCTCGAGCGTGACGCCGCTGCGGGTGAGCGATGTGCGGATCGCCGCGGTGGGCTCCTCGACCGGGTCGGGTTCGACGGGCGCGGATAGCGCGACGGTGCCGGAGAATACGGTGATCGGATTGATCAGCGATTTGGGCGCGCGTCCCCTGAAGGGGCCGGGGTATGCGGCGGGGCGGGTGGCGTGGGCGAATGCAAGCGGCGCGATCGAGACGGTGACGGGGACGCCGACGGATTGCGTACACGTGGATGGCTCGTCTGGACCGTGCGGCGGGGTGCCTCCGGGGTACGTGGATGGCGAAGCGCCGGCGGGGATCGTGGATGGTTCGAATGTGGCGTTCACGCTGGGAGGGGTGCCGAATCCGCCGTCGAGCCTGACGCTGTATCGCAATGGCGTGCTGCAGAAGGCGGGAGTGGACTTCACGCTGCTGGCGAGCAGCATCACGTTTGTGGCGGGCGCGGCGCCGCAGGCAGGCGATACGGTGCTGGCGAGCTACCGGTTGCCGGGCGCGTCGACGGATACGCCGCAACTGTATCCGAACCCGCAGGTGCTGTGCAGCGGGTTGGGCGGGGGCACGAATTCGAGCACGCTGTCGAGCATCGGCGTGTGCACGATTCCGGCGGGGTTTCTGGGGGCGGGGGACCGGGTGGAGATCCGGTTCGACTTCGATCATCAGGGGACGGCGGGGGCGTTCACGGTGGCGGTGCAGTGGGGCGCGACGACGGTGCTCTGGCGCAACGGGGCTCCGGCGGATGTGCAGGTGGCGGGGCGCGCGGATGCGGGGTTGACGGCGACGGGGGCGCAGTTGAGCCACCAATCGTGGGGGTCGCCGCTGGGGTTCGCGGTGGGCGTGGGAACGTCCGCGGTGGATTATACGCAGGGGGTGACGGTGAATTTCCAGGCGAGTACGGCGTTGAGCGGGGAGACGGTGACGCTGCGGAATTTCACGGTGACGCGGTTCCCGTAGGGGGGGATATAGGGGTGGTCGGGTAGAAAAGATAAGTACGTGGGACAGGGTGCGACCCGGGAGGCCTGTCCTACAACAAAGACAGGCCGGGAGGCCTGTCCTACTGGGGAAATGTTGAGGGTGGTTTGAGGTGTTGCCAGCCTTCGCCGCTGAGGGCTTTGAGGAAGGCGATCAGGTCCTGTTTGTCGGCATCGTTCATGTGGAGCATGCGGATGTTGGGGTC
>CAIRBY010000684.1 GCA_903876865.1 uncultured Acidobacteriia bacterium | reverse complement strand
TGCCGGGGTTGGGGATGCTGTAAGAAGTCCCAAGCCCGAGGAGCCTACGGCTTCCAGGCGCGCGCCAGCCAGTGCGGCATAGGCGGGGGCAGCGGTTCCACGGTGAAACCGGTGAAGCCCGCCTCCTCCATCCAGCCTTTCAGTTCCGCATCGGAAAAGACCCACCCGTCTTCCTTGGTGAGCGCCATGTTGATGCCGAAGAGCGCCGAGAAGGGCGGGGACGTGTGGGTGGCGTCCGTCATCATGTCCATGACGTGGACGACGCCGCCGGAGGGGAGCGCCTGATAGGCGCGGCGCATCAGGTCGCGGATGGAATCGGGCGATTCCTGGTGCAGCATCCCGAAGAAATTCACCGCGTCGATGCCTGCCGGAAATTCGGTGGTGTGGTAATCACCGGGCAGCGTGGAGACGCTGGCGGAACTGCCCTGCTGCTCGATCAGTTGCGCCGCGATTGCGACCACCGCCGGCAGATCGAGTACGGTGCAGCGGAGCCCCGGGAAGGCGCGCGCGGCCAACACCGCATAGGTGCCTGGTCCGCCGCCCACGTCCAGCAGATGCGTCTTGCCCTGCAACTGCAGGCGCGGCGTGACGGCGCGGCCGATGGCGCTGGCGCGGCCGTGCATGGAGAGCACGAAGGTCCGGGTGCGGGCCTCGTCGGCGCCCAGATGCAGGGAGGGAGCTTCCACCGGGCGGCCGGTCTTCGCCAGTTCGGTGAGGCGTCCCCAGGCCGGGTAGACGTCGCGGTTGTAGCGTAGCGCGGCGGAGAGGTCTCCGGGCCGCCCCGGTGTGAGAAATGCCTCGGCTTCGGGGGTGTTGCGGTAGAGTTCGTCCTGCTTCGCCAGCAGGCCCACGGCGACCGCGCCATCCAGCAGCAGGGTCAGGCCGCGGAAGTCGGTGGCGAGTTCCCCCGCCAACTGCGCGGCGCCGGCCGGACCGGTGCGCGCCAGAGCCCCGAACACGCCCAGATCGACGGCCGTGAAGAGAATGCAGGAGCCGAAATACGCGCTCGCAAGATCCATGATGCGGGCTGGCGTAACGGGTTTGCCGCCGGTGGCGGCCTGAGGGGAATCCGGTGCTGTCATAAATTTGAATCCTGTGCGGCGGAGTGTGTTTGGAATGCCTCTGGCTCTGCGCAGCGATACTCCCGGCGCCAGACGATCAGCCGGAAGACCATCGCCAGCATGGCCGCGGGAACGATGATGGTCCCCAGAAAAACCAGCAGCCACAGTGGCGTGAACAGAGGGTAACGCGGCAGCGGCAGATTGGCGGTGCCGAAGCGCAGCACCAGCACGGTCATGAGAACCCAGCCTGAGAAGAGCCACTTGAAGCCGGTGGGCATGCTCAGCCGCGCGCCGCACCGCCCGCACTCCACTCGCACTACCTGTGGTTTCAACAGAAACCGGGTAAGAGAGAGCGGCTGCTGGCGGCACTTGGGACAGTTCATCGTCAGTTCACTGTCAGATGACGGGTGTGGCGCTGCCTGCCGGAGTGTGATGCGCGCCGCCGGCGAGCCCGAAGGCGTGATCGAAATCCACTTCCAGCAGCATGTAGGAGCAGCCGCGGCAGATCAACCACGAGGGCACCGGGAACTT
>CAIRBY010000683.1 GCA_903876865.1 uncultured Acidobacteriia bacterium | reverse complement strand
CCTACTGTTTCGGCAGCGGGATCAGCGGCTACGGCACGGTGCTCTACATCGCGAAATGGGGCTGCGCGTGCGGGTTGGCAGGCGGAAGCGCCTGCCCTACTGTTTCGGCAGCGGGATCAGCGGCTACGGCACGGTGCTCTACATCGCGAATTGAGGCTGCGCGTGCGGGTTGGGCGCGGGGTTCGGGAGACGGATCCAGTTCCTGAGGGCATCGACAGGGCGACGAGGGCGTCGGCCGCGGTACGGGGGGACCGCCCCACGGTCTGGCTGCGGTACGGCTGGGGGGAGTTGGCAGGCGGGAGAGTTGGCAGGCGGGGGAGTTGGCAGGCGGAAACGCCTGCCCTACATTCAGGGGTGGAAGCGATCGAGGGTGAACTGCGCGGGGTTCATGGGCCAGGCGCGGGCAGAGAGGAGGCGGGCGCCTTCGCCTTGCGCGGAGACAGAGGCCTGGAAGTTGCCCACGGCGCCGGAGAGGGTGTTGTAAACGGCCGCCAAGCCATCGTTGGCATAGACCTCGAAGACCGAGCGATCGACGAAGAGGCGCAGCTTGTAGCGGTCCGCGCGACCTATCAGCGTCCTGGCGCCGGCGGCGGTGAGGACGCCATCCTGAGAGACGGAGATGACGGCGGCGGGACGCTCCGCGCCGGGGAGGCGCAGTTCGATTGCGGCAGTGCGGGCGCCGCCGAGAGTGAGTTCCACTTCGAGTTCCATGGCATCGCCGTGGAAGCCGGGGAGCGGCACGGGCGCGGCGGTGAGGGGCATGGCGGCGGAGGACACGACCTCTCCGCGGAGGGTTTCGAACTCCGGCGCGGGCTGCTGGCGCAGGAAGCCATCGGGGCCGATGGAGAGGATGCGCGGCAGCACCATCACACTGTTCCAGCCCTTCGCCTCCGGGTTCTGCGTGCGGCCCCAGAGCCAGAGGATGGTTCTGCCCTGCGCGTCCACGGAGATGTTGCTGGCGTAGGCGTTGCCGGCATCGAGAATGCCCTGGGTATCGGGCTCGAAGCGGGGGCGGGCGAGATCGAGCGCGCCGATGAAATACTCGCAGGCTTTGTGGGGCGAGATGAGGAGCACCCACTTGCCTTCGAGCGGGAAGAGGTTGGGGCACTCGATGTTGACGATCTCGCGGTTACGGTAGGTGAAGACGACGCCGAGGTGTTTCCAGGCGGTGAGTTCGTCGTTTTCGGCGCGGTACAACTGCACGGCGGCGGTGCCACCGGAGCGGCGGTCGCTGGTGTTGCCGCCGCAGACCATATAGGTGCGGCCCTGCTGCTGGAAGAGGAAGGGATCGCGCCAATCGCCGACGTTGAGCTTGCCGTGGGCGGCGAGGGTGAGGATGGGATTGCGGTCGGATTTCCGCCACGCGAGCAACTCGTCATCCAGCGAAGAGGAGAGCAGCGGAGAGGCGAGCCACTGCTCGGGCGGGCGATTGCCGATGCTGGTGTAGATGAGGCGCGGGCGGCCATCGCGGGCGAGCGTGGCGGCGCCGGAGTAGATGTGGGTTTCGCCCTTGTCTTCGGAGGGACCGAGCGCGATGGGGAGGTGATCCCAATTGACGAGGTCGCGGCTGCGGGCGTGGCCCCAGTGCATGTGGCCCCACGAGGAGCCATAGGGGTTGAACT
>CAIRBY010000682.1 GCA_903876865.1 uncultured Acidobacteriia bacterium | reverse complement strand
CGCATCCGTCACCGCGCCGTGCAGAAACTCGGCGCCGAAATTCTGCGCCTGCTGCTTCATGTTCTCCACCAGGTCCGGCCCGTTGATGCCCTCCGGAAAGCCGGGGAAATTCTCCACCAGCGTGGTGAGCGTAAGCTGTCCGCCCGCCTCGTGGCCAGCCACCACCAGCGGCTTCAGATTGGCGCGTGCCGTATAAATGGCGGCCGTATTGCCGGCGCAGCCGGAACCGATAATCACTACGTTTCGCATCGTTAGAATCTCAGGGTAGCACGCGCGGCACAGCCGCTTTTCAAGGTCTCAAGCCCCATTCCGCGCCATGCTCTTCCAGCGCGATCCGCACCAGTTGGCTGCGCGTGCGCACCCCGGTTTTGATGAAAAGCTGCTGCAGCGCGCTTTTCACGCTGCCCTCCGTGATGCCCAGGTTCCCCGCGATTTCCTTGTTCGTAAGCCCCTCGAAGACGCCCTTCAATACCTCGCGTTCCCGCTCCGTGAACGCGCGCCGCCGCTCGCGTTCGGAAGAGTGGTCCACCGCCTGTACCAGCGCCTGTATGCATCGCTGGTCGATCCACGTCTCGCCGCCCATTACCCGCCGGATCGCGTCGCTCAACTGCGCCGGAGGGCTGGTCTTGAGAAAAATTCCGCACACTCCGAAGCCCAGCGCCCGCACGCTATCGGCATCGGACATTCCCGCGGTCACAATCAGAATGCGCCCCGAATATCCCGCCGCGCGCGCCTCGCGGATGAAATCGAACCCATTTTCATCGCCCAGATCGAAATCCAGCAGCACTAGATCCACCTCTGCCCGCCCCAACTCGGCCAGCGCCTCCTGGCTCGTCGTGCATTGCCCCGCCAGTTCGAAATCAGTCTCCGTAGCCAGCAGCCGGCTCAGCCCCGCGCGAAACAGCGCGTGATCGTCCAACAACAGAATCCGGATCTTAGCCTCGGAGCGCGCCATCAGCGATTCTCGTACCACTTCAGCCGCGTGCCATCGATGCAGGCAATATCGCGCTTCCCGTCTTCATTGAGATCCACCACCGTGCACGCGGCCGCGCCCATGCCGCCGTCGTCCAGCACCCGCTTCACCCACTGCTTCGCCGCCGCGTCATAGCGGTAAAGATACACGCTATGCGGTTCGCCGCGGAACCCGGCCACGATCTCGTCGTTCCCATCGCCGCTGAAATCCGCGGTCTGCACCGTGTGCCCATCCACCAGAGAACGATCGATGACCTCCCGCGCCCACTCCTTCCCCCGTTCCGTGTAAACCGTGACCTCGTTGCCGTGCCACGGCTCAATCGCGGCCAGGAAGCGCGCCTTCCCCAAATGCCCGACCGCGATATCGCTGGATCCCGATTTCGGCCACGGCGCCGCATCGCCCGCCGCAATCTGCGTGCGCGTCCATTTCTCCGCCTGGTACTGGAACTGGTACCGGAACAGGTGGATGCCCGTGAAGCTCGCCGTCAGGATCGAATCGCGCCCGCTCCCGTCCCAGTCCGTAATCCACACCCCGTGCACCACGCCCGTATTTTCATTGCTGATCACGCGCCGCTTCCACTCCCCAGGCACGTAATATACCAGCGGCGTCTGCCCGCGATAATCCGGCGCGCTCGCCTCAGCCCCCGTGAGCGCCGCGTTGACCACCACCACACGCCCCGAGCCATCGATATCCGCCGCGCGCAGGCGGTGGCTCGTGGGAAGCCGGTCGATCTCCGTCACCGTCCACGGCTCCCGCGGATCGCTGCCCGGCCGCAGCACGCTCACGATCCCCGCGCTCTCCTTCGCCTGATTCGAGAACGCGCTGGCCAACACAATCTGGTTGCCGATCGCCACGCAATTGATCATCCGGCTCTGCCCCGCCGCCAGAACGTGCCGCTGCCACCCCGGATTCTCGTACCACACCAGCTCGCTCTGCCCGCTCGCCAGCGCAATCAGGTCCATCCGCCCATCGTGATTCAAATCGGCGGCGATCACCTGATAGCCGCCCTTCAGATCGGAGGCGATCGTATGCGCCACAAACGTGGCCGGTGGGGCTGCTTGCAGACAGGCGAGTAGCGCCAGACCGAGCAGCAACCCGCGCACGCCGCGCACTATTGCACGCTCCGCAGCGCGATCGCCTTTCCCCCTTGCTCCTTGCTCCTCTGCGCCGCATCCATGAACGCGAAGATCTCCAGCGTCTCCTCGTTCGGCACCGGAGCCTTGCCCGTCTGGAAGAACTTCACGATCTCCGTCACCAGCGGACGGTAATCCGTCGCCGCGCCCGCCTTCGGGTGGCTCTCCACGCTCTCCCGCCCGCGAAACGCCACCGCGCCGTAATCGCTATACGGCCGCACCGCGTTCACCGTGCCGATCCGCCCGTCCTTCCAGCGCCCCACAATCACATCGGCGTCCTTGCCCGCGATCCGCGTGACCGATTCGCAGCCCGTGCCCATGATCGTGTAGAGCAGTTCCACCGGATGAATCGCATACCAGGCCAGTTCCAGTTGGTGATGCGCTTCGAACGGTCCCGGTCCCCAGGTCGTCGCGCCCGTCAGGTTCGGCAGTTTCATCGCCGTGCCGATCGCGCCGAAACGCAGGCTCGACGAACTGAACCACGGCACGCCCGCCGCCTTCGCCAGCCGCCCGATCTCCAGCGCATCGTCCAGCGTCGAGGCCAGCGGCTTGTCGATGAACAGCGGCTTATGCGCCGCAATCACCGGCCGCGCCTGCTCCAGATGCACCCGCCCGTCCACGCTCGAAAGCAGCACCACATCCACCTTCGAAAGCAGCGTCGCGATATCCGGGACAATCTCCACCCCATACTTCGTGCGGATCTCCTCCGCGAATTGATCCACGCGGCTGGCGCTTTCCTCAATATCCTTGCTGCCACCTTTATACGCCGCCACCACCCGCGCGCCGGCAATATGGTCCGCCGCTGCCGCGTCGCCATTCAGCAATTTGGCAAATGCCGGAACGTGGGAAGTGTCCGTGCCGATGATCCCCACGCGCAGATCCGCCGCCGGCGCGAGAGCGGCTGCAATCAGGAAACAGAAAATAGCTTTCACGTAGGGCATTGTACACTGAGGAATCGAGGCATGGACCTCACCACACCCCTAACTTACGTCAAAGGAATCGGCCCGGCCCGTGCGGCCATGCTCGAAGCCAAAGGTCTCCTCACCGTGGAAGACCTCCTCGGCTACGCGCCTTTCCGCTATGAGGACCGCAGCAACACGAAGACCATCGCCCAGCTCGCGCCCGGCGAAATGGCCACCGTGATCGCGGAGGTGCGCTCCGTCAAAATGAGCGGCTTCAAACGCCGCAGCCTCGGCATGTTCGAAGCCCGCTTCACGGATTCCTCCCGCGCCATCCTCGCCGGCAAGTGGTTCCACGGCGCCTATCTCGCCAACGTCCTCTCCGAAGGCATGAAGCTCGCCCTCTATGGCAAGGTCGAATTCGATAGCTACGCCGGCGAACTCACCATGCTCCACCCCGAGTTCGAACTCCTCACCGGCGATGATGAGGATGGAGAAGCCGCCCTCCACGTCGGCCGCATCGTGCCCATCTACGAGGGAGCCGGCAAACTCACCACCCGCATCTTCCGCACCCTCATCCACCGCATCCTCGGCTCCATCGAACCCGTGGAAGATCTGCTGCCGCCCTTCCTGCGCGCCCGCCTCAAATTCCCCGATCGCTGGTCCGCCATTCAGAACATCCACTTCCCGCCGCCCGAAAGCGACCTCCGCCTGCTCAACGCCTTCCGTTCCCAGGCCCAATACCGCCTCATCTATGAAGAGTTCTTCTGGCTCGAATGCGGCGTCGCCCTCAAGCGCGCCAAAGCCCGCGCCATCCCCGGCATTGCCTTCGAACTCAATGCCCGCGTCCGCGAGCAGATCAAGGCCATGCTGCCCTTCAAGCCCACCGGCGCGCAGAAAAAAGTAATCAAGGAAATCGCCGATGACATGGCCGCGCCCCATCCCATGAACCGCCTCCTCCAGGGCGATGTCGGCAGCGGCAAGACCATCGTCGCCGCCGAAGCCGCCGTCATCGCCATCGAAAACGGCTATCAGGTGGCCGTCCTCGCGCCCACCGAAATCCTCGCCACCCAGCACAGCTTCACCTTCAAACGCATCTTCGAAAAACTCGGCTACACCACGCTCCTGCTCACCGGCAGCTTCGGCGCGCGCGAAAAAGCCCACATGAAAAAGCAGCTTGCCGAAGGAGAGGTGCAAGTCGCCATCGGTACCCACGCCCTCATCCAGAAGGACGTCGAGTTCAAAAACCTCGGCCTCGCCATCATCGATGAGCAACATCGCTTCGGCGTCCTCCAACGCCTCGGCCTCGCCAAAAAAGGCGTCACGCCAGACGTCCTCGTCATGACCGCCACCCCCATCCCCCGCACCCTCGCCATGACCATCTACGGCGATCTCGACGTCAGCATCATCGATGAACTCCCGCCCGGCCGCAAACCCATCGTCACCAAACACTCCACCGCCGATGCCATCGAGCAGGTCCTCAGCTTCATGAAGCGCCAGGTCGAGGAAGGCCGCCAGGCCTACGTCGTCTACCCCGTCATCGAGGAATCGGAAACCCAGGCCATGAAGGCCGCGCAGCAGGAGTACGAGCACCTCTCCAAAGAGGTCTTCCCCCAGTTCTCCATCGGCCTCATGCACGGCCGCCTCGGCGCGGCCGAAAAAGAAGAAGTGATGCAGCGCTTCAAAGACGGGCAGATCCAGATTCTGGTCTCCACCACCGTCATCGAAGTCGGCGTCGATGTGCCCAACGCCAGCGTCATGATCGTCGAACAGGCCGAACGCTTCGGCCTCGCCCAGTTGCACCAGCTCCGCGGACGCGTCGGTCGCGGCGCGGAGCAGAGCTACTGTATCCTCGTCACTGAGAAAATGAACGATACCGCGCGCGAGCGCATCCGCACCCTCGTCGAATCCACCGATGGCTTCTATATTTCCGAAATGGATTTGAAGCTCCGCAATGCCGGCGAAGTCTTCGGCACCAAACAATCCGGCCTGCCCACCATGTGCCTTGCGGACCTCCGCCGCGACGCCGAGATCCTCGAAATCGCCCGCCTGGACGCCATGTCCTTCATCGAACACCCACCCTCGGACGAAGCGCTGCGCGCTGCCGTCGCCTATATCCGCGATCACTGGCAGCGCCGCTACGCGCTGGTGACGGTGGGCTGATGCGCGTCATCGCTGGTGAATTCCGCTCCCGCCCGCTCGTCAGCGTCCCCGGCGACGCCACCCGCCCCACCTCCGACCGCATGCGCGAGTCGCTCATGAACATCCTGCAGACCCGCATCCGCGGCGCCATCTTTATTGATGCGTATGCCGGTACCGGCGCCGTCGGCATCGAAGCCCTCAGCCGCGGCGCTTCCCACGCCTACTTCCTCGAAAACGGCCGCGCCGCCCTCCAGGCGATCGGTCAGAATCTCGCCGCCCTCAAACTCCAGCTCCGCGCCACCGTCTATTCCGGCAAAGCCCTCGCCACGCTCGAGCGCTGCCCCCCTGGCATCGTCTTCCTCGACCCGCCCTACGCTCTCGAAGAGGAATACACCGCGGCGCTCGATCTTCTCAGCCGCCGCGCCGACACTCTCGTCATCGCCCAACACCCCACCCGCCTCCAGCTCCAAGACTCCTACGCCACCCTGACCCGCACCCGCCTCGTCAAACAGGGCGACAACGCCCTCAGCTTCTACGCCAAGCTGCTTCCTCACCCATAAATCCGCTCCATGGCATCAGTGCCTCCGTGTGGGACAGGCCATCGTATTTTGTGGCCTGTCTTCTTCCCAACCGCATCCGCGGATGTCCGTGGCGCAGG
>CAIRBY010000681.1 GCA_903876865.1 uncultured Acidobacteriia bacterium | reverse complement strand
TCGCCCAGCCCCGCCGGATTCTCCCGCAGCGTCGGCTCCTCGATCCACAGCGGACGGTACTTCTCTACCGCCTTCCCGAACTCGATCGCCGAGCGCACGCTGAACGTCTCCGCCGCCTCCAGGCACAGGTCCATCGAATTCCCCACCGCCCCGCGAACAGCCTCCAATTCCGCACACCCGCGCGCGATCCGCTCCGCTTCCGTGCCCTCCGCCGCCAACGTCCACTTCACCGCCGTCCAACCCTTCTGCCGCGTCTCCAGCGCCCAGTCCCGGAAGGCTTCCGGCGTGCGTTTGCTCTCTACCGGCGCACCCCAATGCGTGTAGTAAACCCGCGATGCCTTGCGCAGCCGGCCACCCAGCAGGCGCCACAGCGGTACGCCCAACCGCTTCGCCTCCAGATCCCACAGCGCGATATCCACCGCCGAAAGCGCCGTCATCGCCGCCGGACCGTTGCGCCACCGGGAAAGCTGGTAGTACGCGCGATTCCAATGCTCTTCGGGACCCGCCGGATCGCGCCCCGTGAAATCCTCCTCCAGCCATCGCAGCGCCGCCTCCGCCAACTCCGCCCGCCCCTCGAGCGTTGCCTCGCCCAACCCTGTCAACCCGGCATCCGTCTTCACTTCCAGAAACACCAGATCGCGCCAGCGCAAACTCACTTTGTGAATCGCAAAGCCCGTGATCTTCACCGGCCCGCCGGATCCATCAATTGGCGCCACCGCGCCGCGCAGCTTCGGCGCCACGCTCACTCCCGCTGCCAGAGCCAGCAGCTCGCGACGCGACATGGATGGGGTTCGCACGGCATCAGAATACACCATTCGCGCGCACTGTGATATACCAACAGACTAGTGAAGCTTCGTGGGCTTGCAATCGGGGCGATCTGTACCTTGGCGCCTTCGCTGATCTCTGTCGCGGCCGCTGCCCCTGCCGTCAATCCCGTCTCCGAGTGGCGTCTCTCCCAGTTGAATCGCCGCGTCTGGCAGATCGAAGACGGCCTGCCCCATAACTACGTCACCGCCATCTCCGCCGATGAAAAGGGCTACCTCCTCCTCGGCACCCAATCCGGCATCGCACGCTTCGATGGCATGCGCTTCACTCCCTTCGAACACCTCGGCGGCAGGTGGATCTACGCCATGCTCAAGGCTTCCGATGGCGCCTTCTGGGTTGGCGGCTACCGCAACGGCCTCCACCTCATCCGCGATGGTAAGCTCCGCACGTGGAGCGCCGCCGAGGGCGTCGGCGATGGTACCGTTTTCTCCTTCCTGGAAGATCGCTCCCACCAGATCTGGGCCGTGAGCTTCAACGGCCTGATGCGCTGCGATCCCGAGGGGCCGCGCATGATCGTGCATGGCGGCAACGTCGATGGTTACAACTGGCAATCCGTCTCCGAAGACGACACCGGCGCCATCTGGTTCGCCGCCCGCGAGGGCCTCTTCCGCATAACCGGCGGACGCGCGCCCTCTCAGCCCTTGCACCTCTCCGGCGCTCAGGGCCTGCCTGTGACCGTCTACTACTCCGCCCCGCACCGCCAACTCTACCTCGGCACCACCACCGGCCTCTACTCCCTGAAATGCTCGGCAGTAGCCTGCGATGCCGCGCCCATCCCCGGCGTTCGCGGCCCCGTGGTCCTACTCCGCGCCACCTCCGATGACACCCTGTGGGCCGGCACCTGGGGCAACGGCATCTTCCGCGTTGCCGGCCATCGTGTCGAGCAAATCTCCAGCCGCGAAGGCCTCGCCGACGATTTTGTCCGCGTCCTCAGTGAAGATAGCGAGCACAACCTCTGGGCCGGTACCCGCAGCGGCGGACTCACCCGCTTCCGCCAGACCCCCCTTAAGCCCTACGGCATCCCCGAAGGTCTCGGCGGCAACTATGCCTCTGCCGTCGTCGGGGACGGCGCCGATGGCCTCTGGCTCGGCACCTGGCGCAGCGGCCTCTTCCACTGGCGCAACGGCCTCATCACTCCCCGGTCTCTGCCCGAGCCTCCCCTGAACCTGCTCATCACCAGCCTCGCCCTCGATACCGCCCGCGATCTCTGGCTCGGCACGCTCCACGGCGTGCTCTGGAAGCTCCGCAACGGTGCCCCCGCCGCGGAGCGCATTCCCATTCCAAATGCCGATCGCGAACTCACCAGCATCCTCGCCGCGCGCGATCGCTCCCTGTGGCTCGCCAAACGTAGCGAGGGCCTGTTGCACTTCGCTTCCGGCGACCCGCGCACCTCCGCGCCTGTGATCTACCTCCGCGGAGAAAGCGTCACCGCTCTGCTCGAAGATCGCGATAGCCGTATTTGGATTGGCGCCGAAAGTGGTCTTTGGCGCATCGGCGCCGCGCCCGGTCGACGACTGGAACTGCTCCAGCAGGGCGCCGTCTCCGCCATTTCCCAGGACTCCCGCGGCCGCATCTGGGGCGCTGCCAATACCGGTCAGATCTCGCTCTTCACCGAAGCCGGAGCCACCCCCATCCGCTTCGCCGGCCTCCCCGCGCCGCAAGTCTATCTCATCGCGGATGATACCCGTTTCGGTCTCTGGATCGGCACCGGCCGCGGCCTCGCACGCGCCTCTCTCAATGATGTCGATGCCTTCCTCGCCGGCCGTCTTTCCCGCGTCGAACTCTCCCCCTACGGCATCTCCGAAGGCATGCGCACCATCGAGTGCCGCGTCGGCGCGCAACCCTCCAGTTGGACCCGCAAAGACGGTTCGATCTGGCTCCCCACCGCCCGCGGCTTCCTCGAAATTGATCCCTCACCGCTACAGCAACTCCCTCCGCCGCGCCCCTGGATTGAACAGTTCCGCGTCGATGGAAAAACCGTCCCCCGCGATACCGCCATCCAGCTTTCGCCCGGCACTCACGAAGTCGCCGCCAACTTCACCGCCATCCGCCTCGGCCGCGCCGAGCGGGTTCAGTTCCGCTACCGCATCCAGGGCCTCGATGAGGCATGGGTGGATGCCGGCGGCGAACGCGTCGCCCGCGTCAGTCATCTCCGCCCCGGCCAGTTCCAGTTGCAGGTCTCGGCCCGCGATCCCGGCGGCGAATGGAGCCAGCCCGCCGTCTCCGCCACCATCGATCAGGCGCCCTTCGTTTACCAGACCCTCTGGTTCCGTGCCCTCCTCGCCGCCGCCATCGCCGCTCTGATCGTCGCCCTCTACCGCGTCCGCGTGCATGCCGTCCGCCGCCGCTACACCGCCGTGCTCGAAGAGCGTAACCGCATCGCGCGGGAGTGGCACGACACCCTCCTCGCCGGACTCTCCGCCGCCTCCTGGCAGCTCGATGTCGCCCTCGAGCAGTGCCGCCAGACCACCGCCATGCCCAGCATCCAAAGCGCTCTCGGCATGGTCCGCTATTGCCGCGACGAAGCCCGGCGCGCCATCGGCGATCTGCGTCATGAACACGTGGAAGGCCTGAGCCTCACCGATTCCCTCGAGCAATCCCTCCGCCAGCTCACCGAGTCCAGCACCGTACGCTCCCGCCTCGAAGTCGAGGGCAAACTTCCCCCGTGCGGCAGCGAACTCAGCTCCGACCTGCTCCGCATCTGCCAGGAGGCAGTGGCCAACACGCTCCGCCACGCCCACGCCTCGCAGATCGTCGTGCGCCTCAGTTGTACCCGCGGCAAACTCTCCCTCTCCGTGCAGGATGATGGCGTCGGCATGGACGCCTCCTCGCTCGAGCATCCCCCGCACGGCCACTATGGCCTGCTCGGCATGCGCGAGCGCACCCGCCGTTTCGGCGGCGATCTCTATCTCTCCAGCCAGCCGGGGCAGGGAACTCTCGTCCGCGCCGTCGTGCCCATCAAAACGTCAGACGCTAACTCATGAAACCGCCCATTCGCGTCCTCATCGTGGAGGATCACTTCCTGGCCCGCATCGCCCTTCACGGCGTCCTCGATTCCCAACCCGGCTTCCAGATCGTTGCCGAAGCCGGCGCCGGCGCCGATGCCATCCGCCTCTTCCGCGAGCACCGTCCCGACGTCGTCATCATGGACCTCAAGCTCATCGGACTCTCCGGCTTCGAAGCCATCGAGGCCATCCGCCGCGAGTTCCCCGTTGCCCGCATCCTCGTCCTCAGCAATTTTCAGGGCAGCGAAGATGTCTACCGCGCCATGCGCTGCGGCGCCCGCGGCTACCTCACCAAAGACGCCGATGGCGGACAGTTGCTTGAAGCCCTTCGCGCCGTCGCTGCCGGGGGACGCTTCATCCCCAAGTCCCTGGAAAGCCGCATGGCCGAACGCTGCCCTGGTACCGACATCACCCCCCGCGAGAAAGATGTTCTCCGCCTCCTCGCCGAAGGCCTCGGCACCGCCGAGATCGCCCTGCAACTGCAGATTGCCGAAAAGACCGTGCGCATCCACATCAGCAACCTCCTCGAAAAGCTCGGGGCTCGTGACCGTACCCACGCCCTCGTCATTGCCCTTCACCGGGGCATCATTCACATCGACTGAGTTTCGCCTGCATCTATCGCGTTTTTTTACGCGATAGGTCATTTGTCCTACATGAGCCGCCCCAATCCCGCGCAACATGAGGCATGTCCCTGTCCCGACGCGCCCTCCTCGGCG
>CAIRBY010000680.1 GCA_903876865.1 uncultured Acidobacteriia bacterium | reverse complement strand
CGCGCTCAAGGCCCGCCGCTTCCACGTTCCGCTCTTCTCCGGTCCAGGCCGTAAGTTCATCGCCGGCTTCGCGCCCGCCATCCTGGCCGGCGCGGTCCTGACCCTGGTGCTCTTTCGCGCCGGGGTGTCGGGTTTCCTGCCGGGCGTCTGGCTCCTGCTCTATGGCGCCGCGGTGCTCTCCGGCGGATCGGCCTCGGTGCGCGCGGTGCCCTTCATGGGCTCCTGTTTCATGTTTCTGGGCGTGCTCGCGCTGCTGGTCCCCGGCTATAATGACCCTCTGCTGGTGGCTGGCTTCGGCGGCCTGCACCTGATCTTCGGCACGGTAATCGCGGTGAAATATGGCGGCTAAGTCAAACGTGGTGCGCAAACTGCGCGAGAAGAAACCGGTTTTGGAGGCTGTCGGCGAGACCGCCAATATCGATCGCATGGTGCACGAACGCCTACGGCTCGGCATTCTGAGCGCGCTCTCCGTCAACGAAGACCTTACCTTTACCGATCTCAAGAAACTGCTCGACACCACGGACGGCAACTTGAGCGTGCACGCCCGCAAACTCGAGGAGGCCGGATACATCGCCTGCACCAAGAGCTTCGCCGGCCGCGTGCCCCGCACGGATTACAAGCTCACCGTGCCCGGACGCCGCGCCCTCGCCCGTTACCTCGACCACATGGAAGCCCTGATTCATGCCATGCGCGATTAATCGCGCTTGCGCTACGGTCTTTTTTTATGCCCTTTAACTTTACAGAACAAAGTACTCTGCATTGTGGAATCATTATGGACGGCAACGGTCGCTGGGCCGCCGGACGCGGCTTTCCGCGCCTCCTGGGCCACCGCGCCGGAGTGCAGGCGGCCCGCCGGATTGTGGAGGCCGCTCCCGCCGCCGGGGTCGGCATCCTCACCCTCTTTGCCTTCTCGAGCGACAACTGGCGCCGCCCCGCGGCCGAAGTCGAGGCCCTCATGGGCCTGCTGGCCCGCTACCTGGAGACGGAGACGCCGCGCTGCGTGGAAGAGGGCGTCCGCGTGCAGGTGATCGGCCGCCGCGACCGCCTCGCCGGCCGCCTGTGCGCCGCGATCCTTGACGCCGAGAAAGCGACCGCCACCGGCAGCCGGCTCTGGCTGCGGATCGCGGTGGATTATTCCGCCCGGGACTCGATCCTGGCCGCCGCCGCCGCTCTCCCCGAACTCTCCCGTGATGCCCTCGCCAGTGCCATCGGCCCCGCCGTGGATCTGCTCATCCGCACCGGCGGGGAGCGACGGCTCAGCGACTTTCTGCTCTGGGAATCCGCCTACGCCGAACTCGTCTTCACCCGCACCATGTGGCCGGATTTCGGCCCCGCCGATCTCACCGCCGCCGTCCGCGAATTCCGCGGCCGCGAACGGCGCTATGGCGCCATCCCCACTCCTCCGCGCCTCCGCACCGAAGCGTGGCTGGACTGATCCCGGCAGGGTAGGCGGTTCCGCCTGCCAGCTCTTCGTTCTTGCCGGGTTGGCAGGCGGAACCGCCTACCCTACCTTTGCGCGCGCGGACATTCGGCCGGCGGAGAAACGCCTGCACTCCGGCCTTTCCGCGTTACAATCCGGTCATGGTCACCGGAATCGAACATACCGCCATCGCTTCGCCAGACCCGCACCGCCTGGGCGCCTGGTACGCAGAGCACCTGGATTTCGTCATCAATTACCGCTCCGCTACCAGCAAGACCGTCTTCATCAAGGCCGGCGACGGTTCCATGATCGAAATCATCGAATCCGCCCCCGGCACCGTGCCCACGGAGGGCATGAAGGCCGCCGGCCTCCGCCACCTGGCTCTTTCGGTCTCGGATTTCGACGCCACCTACGCCCGCCTGAAGGAAAAAGGTGTCCATTTTCTTACCGATGCGACCAAGGCCGACGGTAATTCCCTGGCCTTCTTCACCGATCCGGACGGCAACATTCTGCATCTGTTGCACCGTGAAAAGCCGCTGCCATAGACCGCACAGTGCGGCGTTTCCGCCACAATCAAACTATAGAGTGTGGCGAAAATGATACATTGCAACCGTTACAAGTCCTTCCGCATCATATAGTTGTGCTTCAGTTCCCGGCTCTGTTGTAATAGAGCTGGTGGGATTGACCTTGGACATGCGGGAGAAACTTTTTGCGATTTGAGACTACGATCCAGCGCCCGGTGGAAGCCTCCGGCGTCGGTCTGCATTCCGGCGTTCCGGTAAACATTCGCATTCTACCGGCTCCGGCCTCGACCGGAATTGTCTTCCTCCGTACCGATCTCGACCGCTTCCCCATTGCCGCCAGTTGGCGGCACGTCGCCCGCGTCAGCTACGCCACCAGCCTGATGCGCCAGGGCGTGCTGATCTCCACCA
This sequence comes from uncultured Acidobacteriia bacterium, assembly GCA_903876865.1. Lineage (GTDB taxonomy): Bacteria > Acidobacteriota > Terriglobia > Bryobacterales > Bryobacteraceae > Solibacter. The sequence continues at coordinate 3,612 of CAIRBY010000680.1, read as the reverse complement.
CCGAACATCTGCTCAGTTCCCTGTATTCGATGGGCATCGATAACGTATACGTGGAGATCGATAACTTAGAAGTGCCCATCCTGGATGGCAGCGGATTGCCGTTCGTGCGCCTGCTCCAGGATGCGGGCATCCGCCACTACCGCCGCAAGCGCCGCTACCTGCGCATCCGCCGCCCGATTTCGGTGGAGGACAAAGGCAAGCGCATCAGCATTCTTCCCGACGAAGCCTTCCGACTTACCTGCGATACGGATTACCCCGCGCCGGTCGGGCGCCAATCCCTTGAACTCGAAGTCACGCCGCAGCGCTTCGCCACCGAACTCGCCTTTGCCCGTACGTTCGGCTGGGAAAACGATCTCAACCAGATGCGCGACATGGGCCTGATCCGCGGCGCCAGCCTGGAAAATGCCGTCTGCTTCAACAGCGAAGGCCCGCTCAATCCCGGCGGCTTGCGCGCGCCCGATGAGTGCTGCCGCCACAAGGCGCTGGACCTGATCGGCGATCTCGCCCTGCTCGGCCGCCCCCTGCTCGGTCACGTCATCGCCGAACGCGCCGGCCACGCCATGCACGCCGCTCTGGTGGCGCGCATCATGAGCGACCCCACGATCTACGAAATCATTACCTTCGATCAGTTGGCGGCGCGGGTCACGCAAGCGCTCGTGTCGTAAGCGAAACAACGGAAGGGGACGGTTTCCCTGCGCGGCTCTTAAAAGAAGTCCACGTCCTTCATCGGATAGTGCTTGCGGTTGCGAGTCCACAGCGACGCCCCGTTGAGCAGCGCGCTCGCGGCGATCAAGGCGTCGCCGAGTTCCACGCTGTGGCTCTTTCCGTAATGCCTGAGGTAATCTCCAGCCTGACGCCCGACTGCCGCGTCAATCGATACACAGGCCAATGCGTCAAAAAGGTTCCGGATTCGAGCGTGTTCCGCGGGACGCGCTCCCGCCCACAGTTCCGCGGCGCTTACCTGGGAATAGAGAACCGCCACTTCAGACCGGCTCAATTCCACCCATCGGGAGATCAGCTCCGCGTCCCGTCCGCGCGACACTTCAATCAGGATGTCGGAATCCACCAGCACGCTCATTTTTCGTGGAGCCTCTGCCTCCGGCTGCCTCGCCGGAGGCTGCGCACCATAGCCACGGCGTCCGGAGCGTCTGGCGGCGCCTTGCAACTTCCAACGAACGCCTGCATCGCTTTCATCCGTTCACCGTGGCTCCCGAGGTACTGTTCGCGGACGGCGACACGTACCAGCTGGGAAATAGTCGTCTGCTCGCTGCGCGCACGCGCGTGGAGCATGCCCCAGAGTTCCTCATCGAGATAAAGCTGAGTCCGCTTCACGATGTATAGTATACATCGCCCGGTCCCGGCGGGATTCACTCAACCGTGAACGTCTGCTTCGTTTCCACCGTCTGCTTGCCCACGTTATCTTTCACCGAGATCACCAGCGTGAACTCGCCCGGTTTCGTGCTCGCCAGCAGATTGATTCCCATCGCCGCCGCCACGTAGCGCTTGGCGTAGAAGCTCTCGTCCTGATCCACAGCGGGGTCGGGTTGGGTCCATAACACTTTGCCGCTCGGCGCCAGCAGGCTCGCCACATAGCTCACGTCGATGTGGTTGTGCTCGGCGAACTTGTAGCCCGTGATATCGAACTTGGCCCACACCGCGTCGCCCGGTTTGTAGGCAGCCTTTTCTAACGCAACCGCGTCGTCTTCGCCGCGGTAGAAGTGGAAATTCCGCACCACCAGCGTGTCGCTCAATTCCACCATCTTGCCGCGTACTTCAAACGGCACTTTGGTCTCCGCTTTCGTATTGGAAATCAGGTCTTCCGCCTGCACCACGATAGAATAGGTGCCCGGCGCGACCAGCGGCGGAATCTGCACCTCGGTCGCGATCTTCGGCTGCCACTCTTTATCCTGCGGCGAAACTTCAGAGACGATTTCGTTCTTATAAATCTCCGTCAGCGCCGCGCCTTTCGCGTCGAAGGCTTGCACGCTGTACGCCACGTGGATCTTCTCTTCCGGCGTCTTGGCAAATCCGGAAATGCGGCAGGAAAAGAAGAGCGTCTCCCCGCCCACGTGTTGGAACCCGGGCGGCATCGCCGCCCCGCCATCGCTCTGGGCAACGATGGGGCGCACCACTTCGAGGGCGGGTGCGGCGCTGAGTAGAGCCGAACTTACGAATAAGAGCAGAATCGGTCGCATAGCGAACCTCTCACTCCGATTCTACGCTCCGAAGGCTTCGCGCAGATAGCGTCCCGTGTAGCTGCCTTCCGTAGCGGCGATCGCCTCCGGTGTGCCTTGCGCCACCACGGTGCCGCCGCGCCCGCCGCCCTCCGGACCCAGGTCGATCACCCAGTCCGCGGCCTCGATCACGTCCAGATTGTGCTCGATCACCATCAGGCTGCCGCCGTTTTCGATCAGCCTCTGGAAGGCCGCCAGCAGCTTCGCGATGTCGTCGAAATGCAGCCCTGTCGTCGGTTCGTCGAAGATGAACAGCGTGCCCGCATTGCTTGAGGTAGCCAGGTGCGACGCCAGCTTGACCCGCTGCGCCTCGCCCCCCGATAGCGTGGTTGCGGATTGGCCCAGCCGCAGATAGCCCAGCCCCACATCGTCCAGCACCTTCAGCTTCTGCACCAATCGCGGCGCCGCGTGGAAGAACGTCATCGCCTCCCGCACCGTGAGTTGCAATACCTCGTGGATGTTGCGCCCTTCATAGCGAATCTCGAGGACGCCGCTCTTGTAGCGCGTGCCCTTGCACTCGTCGCAGACCAGCTCCACGTCCGCCAGGAACTGCATCTCCACCGTGACCGTGCCATCGCCCTGACAGACCTCGCAGCGGCCGCCCGGAATATTGAAGCTGAAATGCCCCGCCGTGTAGCCGCGCTTCTCAGCCTCGCGCGTGGAGGCAAAGAGTCCGCGGATCAGGTCGAAAGCCTTGATGTACGTCACCGGATTCGAACGCGGCGTGCGCCCGATTGGCGATTGATCGATCATCACCGTCGCCGAAATCCGCTCCGCGCCCTCCACCTTCCGGCACATCAGCCGCGGACCGCCTTCCACTTCCGGATCCCCGGATGCCGCCACCGCCGTTTCGTCTTCCGTGTCCCGCGCCTTGTGCAGCGCTTCGAGCGTACGGAAGATCACATCGTGCACCAGCGTCGATTTGCCGGAGCCGGAAACGCCCGTGATCGCCACCATCATGCCCAGCGGCACTTCCACATCGAGGTTCTTCAGGTTGTGCTCGCGCGCCCCGTAGAAGCGCAGCGTCCTGCGCGGATCCACCGCCCGCCGCTTCCGCGCCGCGGAGACCTTCAACTCGCCGCGCAGGTACTTCGAGGTGAGCGATTGATTCCCCGGCGCGATCAGTTCCGCGAACGATCCTTCGAACACGATCGAGCCGCCCAGTTCGCCCGCACCCGGTCCCAGATCCACAATGTGATCCGCCGCTCGCATCACGTCCGGATCGTGCTCCACCACCACAATCGTATTGCCCAGCTCGCGCAGCGATTCCAGAATGCGGATCAGCCGTCCCGTGTCGCGGCTGTGCAGCCCGATCGAAGGCTCGTCCAGCACATAGCACGCGCCCACCAATCGCGAACCGAGCGAGGTGGCCAGTTGG
>CAIRBY010000679.1 GCA_903876865.1 uncultured Acidobacteriia bacterium | reverse complement strand
TGCAATTGCGGGCCAACTCGAGCGCTACATGGATGTTCTGAGCGCGAGGCAGAAACTGGTGGCTACGAACATCGCCAATGCCGATACGCCGGGCTACCTGACGCAGGATCTCGATTTCCAGGCGGAATTCGCCCGGGCTGCGGGAAGCGGGGCCAACGGTAGCGCGGCGCGAGCGGTGGGTGTGCCGGAACTGCCGGTGAAGAATGATGGCAACAACGTCAGTCTGGATCGCGAGGCGAGGCTCCTGGCGGAGAATGCACTGCGTTTCCAGGTGGCGTCACAGTTGATGAAGTCGCAGATCCGGGTGGTGCGTTCGGCGATTCAGGAGGGTAAATAATGAGTCTGTTTTCCGTGCTTTCGGTGGGGGCGTCCGGCATGTCGGCACAGCGTACGCGGGCCGAACTGCTGGTGGAGAACCTGGCCAACGCGGAGACAACGCGCACGCCGGAGGGCGGGCCCTACCGCCGCAAGGACGTGGTCTTTGAATCCACGGCGGCGAGTTCCCCGTTTGCCTCCGTTTTCCACTCGGAGATGCAGGCGATGGGGGGAGTGGCCGTCTCCGACGTGATCACCGATGCCGGCGACCCGGTGCAGCGCTACCTGCCGGGGCATCCGGACGCCAATGCGGAGGGCTACGTGGCCTTCCCGCGAATCAATCCGGCCGAGGATATGGTGGATCTGATGGGGGCCTCGCGCAGTTACGAAGCCAATGTGGCGGCGATTTCGGCGGTGAAGGACATGATCCACAGTTCGATCGATCTGGCACGGTAGGCGCTCATGTCATCACCCATTCTTCCGATTTCCGGGATTGCCGTACCCGCCGCCATACAGCCCGCGGGCAAAGCGGCGGGCGGGGGCTTTCAGGACGTGCTGGCGAGCGCGATCCAGCAGGTGGAATCCATCGGGCAGAGTGCCAATTCCAGCGTGGAACGCTTTCTTTCGGGAGAAGGCGAAGAGTTGCACACCACGATTCTGGCGACCCAGCGGGCCGAACTTTCCTTCGATCTCTTCATGCAGGCGCGCAACAAAGTGGTGAGCGCCTACCAGGAAATTATGCGAATGCAAATGTAGGCCTCACGTTTTTGCCGGAATCTGCCGATGTACTGCATGAGCGCATTTCGGCCCAACGGCACTCATGAACAAGATTCTGGCGAACCTCTCGACCCGGCAACGCATCACGATCCTGGTGGTAGCGCTCGCAGTTGGTGCGGGGCTGTACTCGCTGGTGCAGTGGAAAAAGGAGGGCGATTTCCGGCCGCTGTTTACCGGGGTTTCCGCCGAAGATGCCGCCGGAATCGTGCAAAAGCTCAAGGAGTCGGGGTCGGAATACCGCCTGCCGGAGGGCGGAGGCACGGTACTGGTGCCCTCGGCACGCCTTGCCGAGTTGCGGCTGACCATGGCTTCGATCGGTCTGCCCAAATCCGGCCGGATCGGCTTTGAACTCTTCGACAAAGTGAACTTGGGCGCCACCGAATTTACCGAGCACATCAACTATCGCCGCGCGCTGGAGGGCGAACTCGAACGTACGGTGATGGCGCTGGCGGAGGTGGAACAGGCGCGGGTGCACCTCACGTTCCCCAAGGAATCGGTCTTTCTGGAGGCGCAACAGCCGGCCAAGGCAAGCGTGCTGGTGAAGATCAAGCCCGGCGCACGCCTGGCGGCGCAGAACGTGGTGGCCATCAACCATCTGATGGCGAGCGCAGTGGAGGGGCTTTCGCCGGACGCGGTCTCGGTGCTGGACATGAACGGCAATCTGTTGAGCCGGCCGAAGCCTGCGGCGGCTATGGATGGCAGTGAACCCTCGGCGGCGTCGCTCGATTACCGGCATCAGGTGGAGATGGACCTGCTGGCCAAGATCGGCGCCACGCTCGGGCCGCTTCTGGGCAGCGAGCGGTATCGCGCCGGGGTCTCGGTGGAGTGCGATTTTACCGGCGGAGAGCAGAGCGAAGAGATCTTCGACCCCGCCCGCAGCGTGATGGTGACTTCGCAGCGCACCGAAGACAGCGCCGGAAACTCCACCACGGCGGGAGTCCCGGGCACGCCTTCCACTCTGCCTCGCCCCACGTCACGCGCCGCGGGTAGCGGGAACAAGACCCTGCGCACGACGGAAAACGTGGCCTATCAGTCCAGCCGGACGGTGAAGAAGACACATCTTCCTGCCGGCATAGTGCGCAAGATGTCGATCGCGGTTCTGGTGGATCAGTCGCTCAGCTGGGAGAAGGACAAGAGCGGCTACAAGCGCGTGTTGACTCCGCCAACGCCGGAAAAACTGAAGGTGATCCACGATCTGGTGGCCGGGATCACGGGGTTCTCCCAGGAGCGGGGGGACCAACTGGTGATCGAAACGCTGCCGTTTGAGAATACGCTGCTGCTGGAGCCGCCGGTATCGCCGGAAGCAATTCCTGCCGGCAAGCCCGCCGTGCCGGTGGCTGGCTTGCCCATCAAGCTCGATCGGAAGACGCTCATGGTTGGTGGTGGCGCACTGGCGGCGCTGCTACTGCTCGGAGTGGGCGCGTTCCTATGGATGCGCCAGCGCAGGAAGCGGCGCGGCACTGGAACGGTGAGCGGGGCGCAGGCGCTCGCAGGCGGGGCGGGCGGGCATGCGGCCTTACCTCCGGGGCAGGTGGAATCCGCGCTGGAATCGCAACTGGCGGAGCGGGACGCGCTGCAGGCGGAGGCGGACGCGCAGGCACTGAATTCACTGAAACTGGCTCCGGTAATCACCAAGAAGGCGGAAGTCTTCGCCAAGCACCTGCGGGAGAAGATCGCCAAGGAGCCGGATATCTCGGTGCAGGTCCTGCGTACGTGGATTCGGGAGGAAGACAATTGATGTTCGCTGCGGGGGGTAGGCCATGATTCTCAACACGACCAAGGCCGAAGGCGAGGAACTGCCGAATCTTCGCAAGGCCGCAGTCCTGCTGGTGGTGCTGGGCGAGCATTCGAGCGCGCAGTTGTTGCAGCAACTCACCGAAGACGAAGTGCAGAAGGTCAGTCGCGAGATTGCAAAGCTGACCTCGATCTCCGCCGAGCAGGCGGAGCGTGTGCTGGAGGAGTTTCATCATATTGCCAACGCCGGCGATTACGTGGCGCGCGGCGGTATGGATACGGCGCGCAAACTGCTGATGACGGCCTTTGAGCCGGATCAGGCGAAGCGCCTGCTCGACCGCCTGGCCAAAGCCCTGGGCGCGGATGCCGCCAGTTTTGACGCGATCCAGAAGGCGGACCCGCAGCAGTTGGCCAAGTTCATCCACAACGAACATCCGCAGACGATCGCGCTCGTGCTCTCTCACCTGAGCTACTCGCAGGCGGCGGCGCTGTTGACCTCGCTGCCGGCCACCATGCGTTCGGACGTCTCGCAGCGCATGGCCAGCCTGGACCAGATCTCTCCGGATATCATTCTCAAAATTGCGGCCGTGATCGGGCAGAAGCTCAAGGCCTTGGGCGAATTCAGCCGCGAATCCTACGGCGGCGTGCGCGCCGTGGCAGAGATGCTGAACCGGTTGGATTCGACTTCCAGTCGCGAGATCCTGGACCACATCGACCAACAGGACACGAACCTGGCGGAGACCATCCGTCATCTGATGTTCGTCTTCGAGGACCTGCTGCTGATCGACCCCATGGGGTTGAAGGAGGTGCTCGCCAAGGCGGATCGCAAAGTTCTGACCATTGCGCTGAAGGGCACCAGTGAACAGTTGCGCAACCACCTGTTGAGCTGCATGTCCCAGCGCGGCGCCGATATGCTGCGCGAAGACATGGATTCGCTGGGGCCGATCAAGATCAAGGAAGTGGAATCGGCGCAGCAGAACATCATCGCGCTGGTGCGGCAGTTGGAAAGCGAGGGCGTGCTGAGCCTGAAGGGTGCAGTGGGAGAGCAGTATGTCGTCTAAGGTGCGCACGCCGGAGGACAGCGCCGGGGTGGAGGCAATCGCCTGGCGGCAGGTCTATACGGCGGGGCCACCGGCGCAAGGTGCGGCATCGGTCGACGAGCCGCCGGATTCCTCCCAGAAGCTCGCGCAGTTGCAGAAGCAGTGCGAGCAGAAGGTACACGAGGCGCATGCGGCCGGGTTACGGGAAGGGGAGGGTACGGGGCGGGCCCGCGCCGCTGCCGAACTGCAGCCCGCGATCGACCGCCTGGCACGCGCCGTGGAAGAGATTGGCGGGCTGCGGGCGCGGTTGCGGGCGGAGGCGGAAGCGGATCTGGTGGCGCTCTCACTGGCGATTGCGCGACGGGTGCTGCGGCGGGAGTTGGCCATCGACCCGGACGCGCTGCACGGCCTGGTGCTGGGCGCGTTGGAGAAATTGCACGGGCAGGAGATCTGCAAGGTGCGCGTACATCCATCGCATGCGGCCCTGGTGAGCAACAGCCTGCGGCAGAACAGCGCGTCAGCGCAGGTGGAAGTGATTGCAGACCCCTCCCGCGAAGTGGGCGCGGTGATTTTTGAAACGCAGCGCGGCAATCTGGACGCAAGCGTGGAATCGCAGTTGCATGAGATCGAGCGCGGTCTGGCGGACCGCCTGCGGAGGCAGTCATGAAGATCTCTCTGGCACCATATCAGGAGGAGTTGGAGCAGTTGGTGCCGATGCGCTGGACCGGGCAGGTGACGGAGGTGGTGGGGCTGCTGGTGGAATCGCGCGGGCCGCACGTCGCCATCGGGGATTTCTGCGAAGTGCGCGCGGCGGGCGGGCGGCGGATCCGCACGCAGGTGATCGGCTTCCGCGAGGGGCGCGTGCTCTCCATGCCCCTGGAAGAGATCGACGGACTGCAATTGGGAGACCCGCTGGCGGCACGCAGTGAAGAGGCGCGGGTGGAAGTGGGGCCGGGATTATTGGGGCGCGTGCTGGATGGCTTCGGCAAGCCGATGGATGGCGGACCGCCGCTCGAAGTGAAAGAGACCTACAGCCTGCACGGGACGCCGAGCAATCCCCTGGAGCGCGAGCACATCACGCAGCCGCTGGTGACGGGAATCCGGGCCATCGACGGGTTGTTGCCGTGCGGCAAAGGGCAGCGCATCGGCATCTTCGGCGGCAGCGGCGTGGGCAAGAGCACGCTGCTCGGCTCGATGTCGCGGCACAACTCGGCGGATGTCACCGTGATCGCGATGATCGGGGAGCGCAACCGTGAGGTGCGCGGCTTCCTGGAGAACGAACTGGGCGCGGAGGGGCGGAAGCGCTCGGTGGTGATCTGCGCGACGAGCGAGCGCCCGGCGCCGTTGCGGGTGCGCGCCTGTTTTGTGGCGCTGGCGGTGGCCGAGTATTTCCGCGACCAAGGCGCTAACGTGCTGCTGGTGATGGACTCGGTGACGCGACTGGCGATGGCGCAGCGCGAGATCGGCCTGGCGGCCGGGGAACCGCCGAGCCAGAAGGGGTACACTCCGTCGGTCTTCAATCTGCTGCCCAAGGTGCTGGAGCGGGCGGGCAATTTCGCGCGCGGCTCGATCACCGGCTTCTTCACCGTGCTGGTGGAGGGTGACGATTTTAACGAGCCCATCTGCGACGCGGTGCGCGGAATTCTGGACGGCCACTTCATCCTCTCCCGCCAACTGGGAGCGCAGGGGCATTATCCGGCGATCGATATTCTGCATTCGGTCAGCCGCTTGACCAGCGCGATTGCGACGCCGGCGCAGAAGGCGGCGGCGCAGAAGATTCGCGGCGCGCTCTCCGCCTACCGCGACGCGGAAGATCTGATTCAATTGGGCGCTTACGTTTCCGGCAGCAATCCTCAGCTGGATGCGAGCATCCGCCTGCGGGCCGAACTGCTGGAGTTTCTGCGCCAGGATCACATGGCGAATTCGCCGCTGGCGGAGACGCTGAACCGCCTGGTGGAACTGGCCGGCAAGATGGATATGCTGCCGGCGCAATCCAATGGGGCCGGCAGATGAAATCTTTCCACTTTCCGCTGCAGAAAGTCCTGGACCTGCGCACCACGCAGTTGGAAGTGGAGGAGGTCCGCTACAAGAAGCAGCTTGCGGAGGTCGCGGAACTGGACCGGAAGCGGGCCGAGGTGGAGGCTAGCGGCCTGCGCGCCGAAACGCAGGTGAGGGAGTGGGGTGCGGTCGCCTCCAACGAACTCACGGCGCTGGGGAGCTTCCGGCTGCGCGCGCGGAAGCTGCAAACGCAGATCCAGAGCCACCGCATCGAGGCGGCGAACGCGGCAGACGCGCAGTACCAGAAGATGCTGGAGGCACGGCGGCGCTGCCGCCTGCTGCAACGCCTGCAAGAGCGCCGCCTGGCCGAATGGACGGTAGCGCGGGACCACGAAGTGGAGGAGATTGCCGCCGAGAGCTACCTCGCGCGCTGGAGCAGGGAGGCGTAACGGAGGAATCGCAGGCAAGCTCCGCGCTTTTTGCGAAGAACCAGACAAAACGCCGAAGGGCAGGGCGGGTGCAAGGTGTCGCCGGAGCCCCGTTTCGAGCGGGGAGCGCCCGGGAATTCCCTATAATGGACAGATGACGCCTAACGCACTTGCCACCACGGCCATACCCCCAGTTCCCCTGAGCGTGGAGGGTGCGAGCGTGCTGCACCAGATGATGCGCTTCCGGCGCGAGGCGTGGCGCGTACTGCCGGAGGCCGCGCAGGCCGAGATCCTCGCGGAAGCCACGCAACTGCTCACCGCGTGGGAAGTGCCCGCGGAGGGCCGCCAATCCGCCGTATTCTCGATGCTGGGGCACAAGGGCGACCTCATGTTCATTCACTTCCGCCGCAGCTTTGAGGAACTCGATCAGGCGCAACTGGAACTGGCCCGGCTCCGGCTCGGCGATTACCTGGAACCCACCACCTCTTACCTTTCGATCGTGGAACTCGGGATCTACGAATCTTCGTCGAAGGTCTACGGCGCCCTGATCGACAAGGGCATTCAACCCTTCTCGGAGGAGTGGAAGCGGGAGATCGAGACCACTCTGGACCGGCACCGCGCGGCGATGGCGCCGCGTTTGTGGCCGGAAGTTCCCCCGGCCAAATACGCCTGCTTCTATCCGATGGACCGGCGCCGCGGCGAAGCCAAGAACTGGTACGAAGAGTCGCTCGCCGACCGGCAGCGGATGATGGATAAGCATGGCCAGATCGGGCGGCGCTACGCCGGCGAGGTGAAGCAGATCATCAGCGGCTCGATCGGCCTGGACGATTGGGAATGGGGCGTGGATCTCTTCTCCGAAGACCCGGCCATTTTCAAACGCCTCATCTACGAGATGCGCTTCGATGAAGTCAGCGCAGTCTATGCGCTCTTCGGTTCGTTCTACGTCGGGGTGCGTGTCCCGGCAGCGGAACTCGCCGGGGTTCTCTGAATTTTGAACGCAACTAACGGTTTGAGCAAGACCATTCACATCATCGGCGGCGGTCTGGCCGGTTCGGAAGCGGCGTGGCAGATCGCACGGCGCGGCCTGCCCTGCGTGCTGCACGAAATGCGCCCGCTGCGCCCCACGCCCGCGCATCAGACGGAGCGCCTGGCGGAGCTGGTGTGCAGTAATTCGCTGAAGAGCGAAAGTGATTCCACCGCGCCCTGGCTGTTGAAGGAAGAACTACGGCGGCTGGATTCGCTGCTCATCGCCTGTGGCCAGAAAGCGCGCGTGCCGGGCGGGCACGCGCTCACGGTGGATCGCGACGGTTTCGCCGCGGCGGTCACGGAGGCGATTGAGAACGAGCCGCTGATCGAACTGCGCCGCGAGGAAGTGACCGCGCTCACCGAAGACGCGATCTGGATCGTGGCCAGCGGCCCCCTCACCAGCGGCCCGCTGGCGGAGGAGGTGGAGATCGG
>CAIRBY010000678.1 GCA_903876865.1 uncultured Acidobacteriia bacterium | reverse complement strand
GGGTAATCCTGCCGGTAGGCCTTGAGATACTGCTCCTGCAGCGCCTTCGGGAATGTGTCGATGGTGTAGCCGGGTTCGATCTCCCGCGGCACCTTGGAAAGCGTGAGCCCGTTCTCCACAGTGAGAATGCCCTCGCTGCCGATGAAGCGCAGCCCGGACGTCTCGGCCGCGCCGTCCACCAGATTCACGCGCAGCATCACGTTGAATTTCGGATAGTCGTACAGCGCGATCATCACGTCCGGCACATCGCGGCCATCGCGCCAGAAGCGCAATCCGCCGGTCGCATAAACGCGGTCCGGGCCGATCGCGCCCGTGACGAAATGCAGGCCGCTGATCAGGTGGACGAAGAGGTCGCCGGGCACGCCCGTGCCGTAATCGCGGTAGTTGCGCCAGCGGAAAAGCCGTACCGGCTGGAAGGGAACCTTGGGCGCCGTGCCCAGGAAACGATCCCAATCCACTGTGGCCGGCGACGCGTCCGGCGGAATCGAATACTCCCACGCGCCCAGCGCGGAGTTGCGGTCCACCCACGCCTCCACCGTATTGAGTTCGCCGATTGCGCCCGCGGCCAGCAACGCCTTGGCCTTCGCATACACGATGGAACTGACCCGCTGGCTGCCCACCTGTAAAATGCGCTTGGTCTTCTGTTCCGCCGCGATCACGTCCGCACCCTGCGAGATCTGCTGCACCATGGGCTTCTCGCAATACACGTCCTTGCCGGCATTCATCGCGTCGATGCAGATCCGGGAGTGCCAGTGGTCCGGCGTGGCGACGATCACGGCATCCACGTCTTTGCGCGCCAGCACTTCGCGGTAGTCGCGCGTGGTGAAGAGGTGCTCTCCCATCACTTCGCGGGCGCGGGTGAGACGGCCCTGGTAGACATCCGCCACAGCCACCAGTTCGACCCCGCCGACGCTCAACGAAGTGCGGACATCGCCCGAGCCCTGCCCCCCCGCGCCAATTAGCGCCAGCCGGATTCGGTCGTTCGGAGAGACGGGCGGCTTCGTCTGCGCGGAAAGCAGGCTGGCGCTCGCGGCCCCGGCCAGGAAATGGCGTCTGCTAATCGACATGGGTATACCTCAGCTATACTTTACATTGGATGCGCATTTCAACTCTATTGAAGACCGGACTTTGGATCGCGGCGCTGTGCCTGTGCGCGCCGGCGCAGACCCCCAAAGATGCCCCGCCCGCCAATGAAGCCAAGGGCATGCCGCCCAGGGCATCGGCCACCGAGTATCTGGCGCACGCCAAGGCCGGCTCGCTGACTATCGGCGCGGAGTTCAAAGGCCATAACGTGCCCACGCTGCAGGGCCCGCTCACCACCGAAGATTACGTCGTGGTGGAACTGGGAATTTTCGGTGGCGCCGACGCCAAAGTAAAGCTCTCCGCCGACGATTTTTCGCTGCGGATTAACGGCAAGAAAGGCCTGGCCACGCAGCCCTACGGCCTGGTGATTGCCAATGTGAAGGACCCGGAATGGGCGCCGCCCGAGCCGCCCGCAGCCAAGAAGAGCGCGCTCAACACCGGCGGTGGCGGCGGGCAGGATCAGCAGGATTCCACACCCAAAGTGGTGCACATCCCGATCGAAGTGCAGCGCGCCATGGCGCAGCGCGTGCAGAAATCCACGCTCCCCGAAGGCGGACGCGCACTCCCCGTTGCCGGCCTGATCTACTTCCAGTACCGCGGCCGCGAAAAGGGCATCAAATCCCTCGAACTCGTCTACAACGGCCCCGCCGGCAAGTCCACCATCGAACTCCACCCCTAGTAGGACAGGCCTCCCGGCCTGTCCCTCTAACTTAAGCTGTTGTCGTTGCCGTAAGCCGTTGCTCTTGCCTTAATCCCCTTCCCGCTCTCCCCTACTTCGCCGCCGGAGGCCACTTGCCGCGGAACCGGTTCACCAGTTCCCCCTGCACCGTCGGCTTGTACTCCAGAATCGCGCCGTGCTCCACCAGCGTGCGCGTCAGCGCCGCCGTATCCACATCCTGCACCGCCGTGCCCTTGCGGATCGCCATCGCCGCCGCGAAGCCCGCCGCCTGCCCCAGAATCATGTACTGCGGTTCCATCCGCAGCGTGCTGTAGGCCACATGCGTGGCGGAGAAACAGACCGGCACCAGCAGGTTCTGCACCTCGTTGCGCTTCGGCAGAAGCACCCGGTAGGGGATCTGATAGGGCTGCACCGCGACCTGCATATCGCCCTCGTTGCGCACGAAACCCTGCGCGTTGACGATGCGCTGGATGTTGTGGGAATCGCTGTTATACGAACCCATTCCGATCGGGTCCGGCTTGGTCAGCGCGGTTTGAATGTCCTTCTGGCTCATCACGTATTCGCCCACCATGCGGCGCGCTTCGCGGATGTACAACTGGTTGGGGAAGTGCCCGTTATCCAGAAATTCGTCCTTCGCGAAGCCCCACTCGTTCGCCTCTTTCTGGAGCGCCGGCGGCACGCGGGAATCGTGCGCCAGGAACCAGAGCAGCTGTTTGGTGTACTCCTCGTGATCGCGCCAGATCTCCGCGCGGCGCGCATAGGTCGCATTGGGATACTCCCAGCTCTTGCCGATATAGTCCGTGGAAAATGCGCCGTTGTTGTTGATGTCGGCCTTGCGATTGGGAATCGCGATCACAGAGAGCACTTCGCCGAGGCGGGACGGGCGTCCCTGCTTCAGCTCCATGGCCGCCAGCAGCCTCGCAAACAGGTCGAAGCGCGCCGCGTCGTAGCTCGCCGGTTGCGGATAAGGCACCTGATTCGCCGGATCGTGTGAAAGGATGAGGCGGAAGTTGTAGGCCTGCACCTTGCGGTCGGCCGACCCCGGCGCCGCGACCGTCTCCGAAGAGATCTCCGGCAACAGTTTTCCGTTCTCGCCGCGCGGGGAGAGATCCACCAGGAACTGGTGTTTCGGGGTCTCGCCGCGGACGCCGGCGAGCGATTCGCCGTATTCGGCCGAACTCTCCCGGCCCCACGTAAACGTGACGCCGGCTTGCGCCATCAGGTCTCCTTCATAGGTGCAATCGGCGAAGACCTTGGCCGTGTATTGCTCGCCCGATTCCATGGTGATGGATTGCACCCGGCCGTTGGCCTTGGTCACGCCCTGCTTCTCGCGCAGGCGCTGGTTGTAGACCAGCTTGACCCCGGCATCTTTCAGCATCTTGAGCAGGATCGGCTCAGCCACCTTCGGTTCCACCAGCCAGGAGACCTCTTGCAGATACTGCGCCATGTCGTAGGCATTCCCGGCGCGCCAGTAAAATTCGAGGGCGTAGCCGCCGATCACTTCTCGCCGCCCCACATCCGTGCGGGAGAGACCGCCGGTGACCATTCCGCCCACATGACGGCGCGGCTCCAGCAGCACCGTTTTCAATCCCATGCGGGCGCCGCTCACGGCAGTGATCACGCCGCCGGCGGTGGCTCCGTAGACGGCAAGGTCGTAGGCGGGAGGGGCCGGTTGCGCGGCGGCCGTGGTGGCGCACAGGGCGGCGCAAGCGAGGAGGCAAGCAGGGCTCTTCATCGTGTCTAAGGTATCAGGTGCCGCGCCCGCGCGGAACTTTCAGATGATTGCTTTTGGCAAGCATACTGCTTGACAGTAAGGGAATGAAATCGAAACCGCCGGCTCCCGCCGCTGCGGCAGCAGGGGAGATCGCAACCTTCCGCGCCTTCAATCGCCGCTATGCGCGCTTCCTCCAAACCCTGCAGGCGGGACTGCCGGACGCCGGCTACAGCCCGGCGGAGGCGGCGGTTCTCCACGAATTGGCTACCCAGAACGCCCCCCAACCGAAAGGCGTCGCCGAGGAACTTGGATTCGACGCCGGCTACGTGAGCCGCCTGCTGGCGAAACTGGAGCGCACCAAACTATTGAAACGCAAGCCCTCTACCGTGGACCGGCGAGCTACCGACCTGACCCTGACCGCGCGCGGACGGGCGGCGCTGCTCAAGCTGGACTCCCTGGCGGACGCACAGGCGCGCGGCGTGCTGCAAGGCGTCAGCCCCGCCGGACGCGCGGAACTGCTCCGCTGCATGCGCTCGATCGAGACGATCCTGACCCCAACGCCGCCGAAGCCTCCGGTAATTGTGCTGCGCCCGCACCGCCCCGGCGACATGGGGTGGGTGGTATGCCGCGAAGCTGCGGGGTATACCCGGGAATTTGGCTTCGATTCCACGTTTGAGGCTCTGGTCGCGCGCATCGTGGCCGATTTCCTGACCGGTTTCGACCCCCGCCGGGAGCGCTGCTGGATCGCCGAAGTGGATGGGGAACCGGCCGGCCACATCTTTCTGGTGCGCCACCCTGAACAGGAGGACACGGCCAAACTGCGCCTCCTCTTTGTGGAGCCGGAAGCGCGCGGCCTCGGACTGGGAAATGCCCTGGTCGGCGAGTGCATTCGCTTCGCCAGAGCCTGCGCCTATAAAAGGATCGTCCTCTGGACCCAGAGCATGCTCCTCCCGGCCTGCCATCTCTATGAAAAAGCTGGATTTCGCTTAATCCAAGAGGAGCCGCATCACAGCTTTGGCCAGGATTTAGTGGGCCAGACCTGGGAACTCCGTCTGGAATAGCCGGGATGGGCCTGTATGGACGCCAGGGGTGGCGGGGTGGTTGCGCGAAATCGCCCAACCACCCATCCAAAAGAGCGCCTCGTGGCCCAATCGGAGAAATCCAGTCCACTCGATGCCGAGTTTTTCAACGGTTCGGGCTTCCCGTATGTTCACCAATGCCGCACAATCAGTGGCACTTGCGCCTCCGGTCCGAAAGTGAGGCATAAATGGCCGACTATGGAGGTTGACCTGCAATACCCTTTCAGCTAGGAAGACCTTTTAGTCTTTATTTAGGAGAAGTAAGCCATGAAAAAATACTTGGCTGGCGCGCTGCTTACGCTGGCTCCATTAGCCTTAATCACCACCGCCTACGCCGGGGACCAAAAAAAGCGGACAAAACCCATGGTGGACTTTTCCGCCACTGCCAAGCTCAATGGCACGACTTCGTCCCTAGGTAAGACCGGTGTTGTCGTAAAGATCACGAGCGCCGCCATTGCTAAAGACGGCACGATCACCGCGCGGGCCACGATTGTGGACAACGACGGATTCCCGTTGGACCGCTTGGGCGCCATCACCAAGGGCCCGGTAACGCTGAGCTTCATCTGCGCCTATATCCCTGCTGGTCAGACACAGTATGTCTCGTACACCACCACGGTTCTGGCGTCCACACTCAATAGCAACCCCTCTCAGACGCAGGCCGCGAACGATTCGGGCGGCACCTTCACCACGAACGCCATCGGCGATTACACCTATACCTTCAAAACGAAGGCGCCGACGACCTTCGACGTCACCGCGAACACGTCCATTGGCGTTTCGGCCTACCGCAACCTGGCCGAATTCGGAACGTTCGACGAGTGGACCGAAGTCTCCAACGACATCTACACCTTCCGTCCGGACGGCGGCGGACTCGCTCCGTTGCGGTCCATCGTCACCACCGAAGCCTGCAACCAGTGCCACAACGATCTGTTCGGCCACGGCGGCACGCGCATCAAAGTGGAACTCTGCATCATGTGCCATACGCCGCAGACCGTCAACCCGGACACGAAGCTCACGCAGGATATGCGGGTTTTGATTCACAAGATCCACATGGGCTCGAGCCTGCCCAGCGTGATTGCCGGCACCCCGTACCGCATCTGGCATCGCGGCGCATGGAGCGATTTCTCGGCCGTAGTCTTCCCGCAGGACGTTCGTAATTGCACCACCTGCCACGCCCCCGCGGCCAAGCAGGCGGACAACTGGAAGACCAACCCGACCGCCGCGGCTTGCACCTCCTGCCACGACAACGTGAATCTGACCACGGGTCTGAATCACGCCGGCGGCCCGCAGGTCAATGACACGCTCTGCCGCAACTGCCACCCCGCAACGGCGACCCTGGATTTCGACGCCTCCATTCCGGGCGGACACGTGATCCCGAACAACTCCTCCTCCCTGCCGGGTATCGTCTCCAAGGTCATCAGCGTGACCGGAGCCACCCCGGGTACCGCGCCGCTGGTTACCCTGAGCCTCTTCAACAAGGCCGGCGCCGCCCTCGACGTCACGAAGTTGACCAGCGTCCGCGTCGTTCTGGGCGGACCGAACGTGGACTACAACACCGGCGCAGGCGCGATCCGCGTCTCCGAGACCATTTCCGGTGCGACCTCCCCCGCCGGGCTGAAGAGCACCGGACCGGGCACCTACACCTACCAGATGACCAATAAGATCCCCGCCGCCGGCGCCGGTTCTTACACGATCTCGATCGAAGCATCCAACACCGTTACGCTTTTGGCTGGAACCACTTCGCAGACCACCGCCGCGGACACCGCCAAGCCGGTGGAGTTCTACTTCACGGTAGACAAGAGCAAAGTGGTTGCCCGCCGCAACGTGGTTGCCACTGCCAAGTGCATCGCCTGCCACGCGGACCTGAAGTTCGTTCACGGCGGCACCCGCGGTGAAACGCAAGAGTGCGCGATCTGCCACAACCCCGCCCTTTCGGACGGCACCAGCGGGCAGAGCGTGGACTTCTCGGTACAGATCCACAGCATCCACCGCGGCGAAAACCTGACGAACCCCTACATCCTGGGCACCACCAATTACCAGGAAGTGAAGTTCCCGGGCGACCTGCGCGATTGCACCACCTGCCACCTGGCCGGCACCTACCTCCCCGAGAACATCGGTGCGAAGTCGCTCGTTGCCAGCCCGGGTGGATTCACGAAGACCACGCCGCCGATCTCGGCCGCGTGCCAGGGCTGCCATGACGACATCGCGACGGCTTCCCATGCTTTGGCCAACACGACGGTTCTCGGTGAGAGCTGCGCGGCGTGCCATAGCGCGGGCGAGGCGTTCTCGGTGGATCGCGTACACCAGCGCATCTTCTAAACCACGCAACTCCAAAGGGCCGTACGGTGGAAACACCGTGCGGCCTTTTTCTTTTTGGGGAGGCTATCCTACTGAGCCTTCCGGATCACCTTGGCAACTGCGGCCAGCAGCGTTTCCGGAGTCACCGGCTTGTTCAGCACCGCGTCCGCCCCCAGCATCTTGGCCATCTTCAGAAACTGGCCGCCGAATGCCCCGGAGACCGCAATCACCGCCAGGTCCGGCAGTTCCCGGCGCAGCGCCTGAATCGTCTCCAACCCTTCCTGTTCCGGCATGACCAGATCCGTGATCACCAGATCCACGTGGCCGGACCTCACCGCCTGCAGCGCCTGTTTCCCATCGCCCGCTTCGATCACCTCGTATCCGGCCTCTCGCAACACGGCACTCAGGTAGCCGCGCACCGCGGTCTCATCGTCGGCAATCACGATCCGCTGGGGCGTGCCCGCGGCAGGCTCGAGAATGGCTCGGACCTTCTGCGACAGTTCCACCGGGTCGAAGGGCTTGGCGATGAAATGGGCGCCGCGTTCCAGCAGCCCGTCCAACACATCGCCGGTGTAGCCGGACATGAACAGGACGTGTATTTCGGGATACAGCTCCGCCAGGCGGTTCGCCAGCACGCGTCCGCTGGTATTTGGCATCACGACATCTGTCAGGACGAGATGCACCGGTTCGCATTCGCAGAGTCGTAGGGCTTCAGCGGCGTTGGCGGCCTGCAGAATCCGGTAACCGCTGCTCTTGAGCACGGCAGCGGCGAGTTCGCGCACTTCCGTCAGATCCTCCACCACGAGGATCGTCTCCGAGCCCCCCACCGCGGGAAGGGCCTGCGGCGCCGCTACTTCGGGCAGCGCCTCCGCCAACGCGGGCAGGTACACTCTGAAGGTGGCACCCGCCCCGGGTTGGGTGATCACGTCAATATACCCGCCGCTCTGCGCCACCACGCCCTGTACCGTTGCCAAGCCGAGTCCGGTGCCGTGGCCGCTCGGCTTGGTGGTAAAGAAGGGCTCGAAGATCCGCTGCCGGGTCTCTTCGCTCATCCCCGTGCCATTGTCGCGGACTGACAGCATGACATACGGGCCGGAGTGCAGATGCGGATCCAAGCGGATATCGGTTTGGTCCAGATCCACCCGCGCGGTCTCGATCCGCAAGGTGCCTCCACCCGGCATCGCATCGCGGGCATTCACGGCCAGGTTCATGATCACCTGCTCCAATTGGTGCAGATCCGCATGTACGAAAGGCGGCGAAGCAAGGAGCGCCACGGAAACTTCCACGTCCTCGCCCACCAAGCGTTCGAGCATGGGGCGCATCTCCCGTACCAACCGGTTGAGGTCTAGTATGCGGGGCTGCAGTACCTGCTTCCGGCTGAAGGCGAGCAACTGGCGGGTGAGTCCGCTGGCACGCTGTCCCGCCTTGTGAATCTCCTCGATGGTGTGACGCAGCGGATCTTCCACAGAGAGGCGGGCGAGGCTCAACTGGCTGTAGCCATTGATCACGGTGAGCAGATTATTGAAATCGTGCGCGACTCCGCCGGCGAGCAGGCCAATGGACTCCATCTTCTGCGATTGAAATAACTTCTCTTCGAGCAGCGTCTTCTCGGCTTCGGCGCGCTTCCGGTCCGAGAGATCGCGGGCGACGGTGGCGAAGTAGAGCGGTGCGCCGCGTTCGTCGCGGATTTGAAACGCGGTGACTTCCATGTCAATCGGTTTGCCGCTCTGGAAGTGCTGGAACTGCAGGTTGCCGGACCAGAAGCCGGCCTCCGATAGAGCCGGCGCCACTACCTGTCGCGCCACCTGCGCGGCATCGGCAGCCAGAAACTCGAAGGCCGAATACCGGCGCGACTCCTCAAGCGACGCGAGGCCGACCAACTTCATCGCCGCCTCGTTGAGGTAGACGACCATGCCTTGAAGGTTGGCCACGCCGATGAAGTCTCGATTCATGGCCACCAGCGCCGCCAGAGTCTTCTGCTGCTCCTCGGTCTGTTTCCGCTCGGTGATGTCGCGCACGGCGCCCACGGTGCGCACCCTGCGGCGGGCTTCACCCTCCCCTTCGAAAAACGTCTGGGCGCTGGTGCGTATCCAGCGAACCGAGCCGTCCGGCCGGGTGATGCGGTGTTCCACGTCGAAGGCGCCATCTTCTCCCGGTGCGTGAGCAAGGCCGATGATCGCCAGAATCCTCACCTGGTCAGCGGGATGAATACTCTTCTGGTAAAGATCGAACGACACCGGAGCGTCGGGTTCCAGACCTTGGATGAGCCGCAGTTGCGGCGACCAGTAGGCCGCTCCGTCCGGGTACTCCTGATCGAAGATGCCGATGCGGGAGACGCGCAACGCCTGATGCAGGCGTCGGTCGCTTTCGCGCAGCGCCGCATCGGTACGCTTGGCCTCGGTGATCTCCACCACGGCGCCACACATGCGGCAGGCCACGCCGGAATCATCGTAGTAGAACTCGCCGCGAGCCGCCATCCAGTGCTCGCTGGCGTCCGGCCAGACGATCCGGACATCCAGGGAAAACGGAGCGTGGGAGTCGCGCGCCTCGTCCAGCGCGGCGTGCAGTTTGGGTAAATCCGCGGGATGCAGGCACTTCTCCACGGCGGCAAAGGTGCCGTCGAATCCGCCCGGCTCAAAACCAAACAGGCGCTCGTGGTGTCCGTCCCAGATGACCCGGTTTTGCCTCAGATCCCAATCGAACGTGCCCAGCGCGGCCGCCCTCATGGCCAGGTCCAGGCGCTGCTGACTGGCGGCCAGGGCGGCTTCTGCCTGGTGGCGCCGTTCTTCCCGGTCGAGGTGATCCACCCCGAAGGCCAGGTCGCTCACCACGGCCTGGAGCAGTTCCACCTGGCCCGGCCCGAAGAAGTTCAGATCCAGCGAGTAGACGGAGAGCAGGCCGCGGATCACGCCCTCCACACGGATCGGGAAGGCCGCGGAGGCACGCCAGCCCGAAGCAGCGGCGGCCTCTCGCCAGCGGAACGTGGAAGGGTCGTTCTGAAAATCGTTGCAGATGTATGGCGCGCCGGAGCGGAAGGCTAATCCCCCAGGGCCCATGCCCTCGGGCCTCTCGTCTGCAAACATCCGGATGCAATGCGCGTAATCCCGGCTATCGCCGAATTCAGCCACCGGAACCAGTTCCTGCGTGGCGGGGTCGTGCCAGGAAACGAGCGCCATCGCGAACTTGCCGGCCTCGACCAGCACCCGAGCCACCTCGTTCATGAGTTGCTCGCGCGAGCGGCTGTGCATCACGGCGCGGCTGGCGTGGCTGCTGGCTACGTATAGCCGCCCGAAGCGCTCGATCTCCGCCTGCAGGTCCGTTTGACTCATGCGTGGGCGGCCATCCGCCACCTTGCCGGAAGACGGGCGCCGCCAGCCTCTCTACTATTTCGGTCCTTCATAGTACTTCCAGGACCGTATCATACCCCACCCAGGAGTCCGGCGAAGCAACTACTTCTCCGCGGACTGGACTGGCGGACGCCGCCCGGACCGCTTAATTCACCGCCACGGTCAGATTGCCGGGCACTGCGCTCGAGCCCGCAGAGACGATGATCGGTACGGCTGCGCCCGTGGGAGCATTGGCCGGGATGATGACGTTGATCTGATTCACGCCCGGAAGACCCGGGGCGGCGCCGGCGAAGGTCAACGTGGCGGGGATGCCGCCCACGGTAACGGTCACGGGCACGATCTGGGTCTGCAGGCCGTTGGCATCGGCCGGGTTGAGCGGGCCGAAACCGGTGCCGAAGAGCATGACGATCTGGCCTCGCGCGATCGGAGCGTTGGGTCCGTTCACGACCCAATTCGTGCCCGCGTCGAAGGCCGAAACCTGCTTCCCATCAGCGGTGAAGATCCCTGGCACCACAGTGGTGACGGGCATGGCCCAGGCATCGGAGACGTTGGTCCCGCACGCGAACTGCACCTGGATTCTGGTACGGCCAGTGAGGTCGGGTGCGACCCAGTTGACCTGGTTCGCGGTACCACCCAGCACCAGCGCCGGGACGCCATCCACCAGAACCTGGCCGCCGCCCGTTGCGCAGGCGAGATTGGTGCCGAACATGGCGAGGATCTCATTACCGGAAACGCTGCCGTTCTGGAAACTGGCGGCGTTGACGATAGCGGTAATGACCGGCGGAATCACCGTGATATTGGCCGGGATGACGACCAGCGTTACGGGGATGCTATATGGCGAATTGGTGGCATCTGGCGCAACCACCTGCACCACGCCCTGGTAAGTGCCGGGATCGAGCGTGGCGGGTGCGACGCTCACGTTGAGAATGGCTGGCGTGGTGGTGGCGTTGTTCGCGGCAACCACGTTCAGCCAGTTGAAGGCGTTCGACCCGCCCGTCAATTGCGTGGCCAGCGAGAAGCTGACGTTGCGCGAAAGGGCGATCGTGCTCACAGTCTGGACCGGCGGCAGCGCCCCGCCCTTCACGTAGCGGAAGGTGAGGCTGGTAGGCCCGCTGCCGATCTGCGGCTTGGGCACCACCACCAAGGTGACCCGCAGACTCACGCTCTGCGTGCTCCCGGCTGGTGTGATCGCGATGTTGGAGGAGTAAGTGCCAGCAGCCAGCCCGGTGGGATCGACTGAGACGGAGACACCGAAGGGGAAGCCGCCGTTAGAGAGCACCACAGCTTTATCCCAGGGCGCATCGGAGACGGCGAAGAACGAGCCGTTGGCATTGAAGACGTTGGCGGTCTGCGGCGCTGGCGGGGTCAGGCCCATGTAATACGTGAACAGCATCCCGGTGGGTTCCACCGTGAGACTTGGCAGGCTGCCCACGCTGAGCGGGAAGGATGCCTGCAGGGAGCCGGTGCTGACCGTGCCCGCGAAGTTGCCCTGGGTCGCGCCGGCGGTAAGAGCCGGCGTGGTCACCAGACCGGAAGCATTGCTGGTTCCACTGAAGGTGAGGCCACCGCCGGCAAAGGTAGCCGAGGGGCCGCTGGAGGGCAGGCTGAACGTCAGAACGAGGTTGCTGATCGGAGCGCCGGAAGAGTTGACTACCTTGACCGTGACCGGCAAGCCGAAGACGCTCCCGGGCTGGGCATTCTGCGGGGAGCCGGAAACAATGATCAGCTGCGACGGCGGGTTGAGAATGTTGGTGAAGTTAAAGGTAGTGTTGAGCGAACCGCTCACTCCCGTCACTGTGAACCCGCCGATGCTGCCGTTGGCGGTGAAGGTCGGCGCGACGGCGTTGCCGTTGGCATCGGTGACGACCGTGGCAGAGGGGACACCGCCCGGGAAGCTCCCGGTGGGTCCGGGTTGGAGGCGGGGAGAGAGGCGTCCGGCAGACAGGGCATCCTGCCCGAGTCCGCCGGCGGCGATCCCGACATTCGCGTTGAAGTTCACGCTCAGGCCGCTGATGGGGTTGTTGGAAGCGTCCGTAATCTGAACCGAGAAAGGAGCGTACTGCGTGTTGATCACGGCGCTCTGTCCACTGCCGGAGGGAGTGATCTTGGCCGGAGGGCCCGGCAGGTTGGTGAGGTTGAACGTCCCGACCAACAGGCCCGCGGTAGCCTTCACGGTAAAGACGCCCGCAACGGTGTTGGCGGTGAAGGCGGGGGCCGCGGCGACGCCGGACGCGTTGGTGGCGACGGCGACGGCTCCGCCGAAAGCACCGCTCGCGCCATTGGCGGCGGGCTGCACGGAGAAGGTCACGATCACACCACTGATCGGGTTATTGGCTGCATCCGTGACGGTCGCGGACAGTGCGCCATACGCGTTGCCGACGACGACGCTCTGCGGGGTACCCGACACGGCGATGTGCGCGGGGCTGCCCGCGATATTGCTCTCGGAGAAGTTCACGGTGGTCAGGCCGGCCGAGGCTGCGCTCACTGTGTAGGGTCCGCCGACAGTCGCGTTGGCGGTGAAACTGGCGCTGGCGATACCGGAAGCGAGGGTGGCGACGGTGATGGTGTTGGTCGAGTTGGAGAAGACGCCGCTCGCACCCGCCGCGGGCGCGGTGAAGACGACACTTACGCCAGAGATCAGGTTGCCGAAGGAATCGGCCACCTTGGCGGAAAGCGCCGTGCTGAAGGCCGAGGAGACAACCGCGCTCTGATTATTGCCGGCGTTGATGGAGAGGATGCCAGCTCCGGGCGTGTTGGTGAGGGCAAAGGTAGCGGCTGGCAGTCCGGTGACCGTGGCCGTCACATTGTAAGGTCCGCCCGCCGTGGTGTTCGCTGAGACCGGTGCGCTGGCGATGCCGCTGCCGTTAGTGGCGACGGTGATGGTGTTGGTTGAGTTGGAGAAGACGCCGCTCGCGCCCGCCGCGGGCGCAAGGAAGACGACGTTTACACCGGAGATCGGGTTCAGGCCCGTGTCGGTCACCTTCACGGAGAGTGCGTTGGCGAAGGCCGTATTCACGATCGTGCTCTGGGGCGTGCCGCTACCCGTGATGGTGACGTTCGCCGGAGGCCCAAGCGTATTGGCTTCGGAGAAATTCACCGTGGTCAGGCCGGTCGAGGCCGCGCTCACTGTATAGGGTCCGCCCACGGTCGCGTTGGCGGTAAACGTGGCGCTGGCGATACCGGTGGCAAGGGTGGCGACGGTGATCGTGTTGGTCGAGTTGGAGAAGACACCGCTCGCACCCGCCGCGGGCGCGGTGAAGACGACACTCACGCCAGAGATCGGGTTGCCGAAGGAATCGGCCACCTTGGCGGAGAGCGCGGTGGCGAAGGCCACGGAGACAACGGCGCTCTGATTATTGCCGCCGTTGATGGAGAGTATTCCAGCTCCGGGCGTGTTGGTCAGGACGAAGGTCGCGGACGGGAGTCCGGTGACTGTCGCGGTTACATTGTAGCTGGCGGTATTGGCGATGGTGTTGGCCGACACCGGGGCGCTCGCGATGCCGCTGGCGTTGGTGGCCACGGTGATGGTGTTGGTGGAATTCGAGAAGACGCCGCTCGCTCCCGCGGCGGGAGCCAGGAACACGACGTTCACGCCCGATAGCGGATTCGAACCCGCATCGGCCACTTTGACCGAGAGGGCATTGGCGAACGCGGTGTTCACCACCGTGCTTTGCGGCGTGCCGCTCCCGGTGATCGTGACGCTGGCCGGCGGTCCGGAGTTATTGGTTTCGGAGAAGTTCACCGTGGTGAGGCCGGCGGAGGCCCCGGTCACCGTATAGGGTCCGCCTACGGTCGCGTTCGCAGTGAACGCAGCGCTGGCGATACCGGTGGCGAGAGTGGAGACGGTGATGGTGTTGGTCGCGTTGGAGAAGGTGCCGCTCGCGCCGCTGCCGGGCGCGGTGAAGACCACGCTGACACCGCTATAGGGGTTGCCGAAACTATCGGCCACCTTGGCGGAGAGCGCAGTGGTGAAGGCCGCGGAGATGGCCGCGCTCTGGTTGTTCCCGCCATTGATGGTGAGTACGGCCGCTCCGGGATTATTGGTGAGCGCGACATTCGCCGTCAGCGCATTCAGCGAGGCGGCCACATTGTAGGGTCCGCCCGCGGTGGTGTTGGCGGTGAAGACGGGGGCGGTGGTGTTGCCGCTGGCATCGGTGGCGGTCGCATTGACGGTCAGCAGCGCGCCTGGGAAGGTGCCGCTCGCACCGCTATTGGGAGCCGTGAAACTGACCACGGCGCCCGCGATGGGGTTGCCGCCGCTATCGGTCACATGCGCGACGAACTGCGTGGCGAAGGCCGTATTGACGGTGGCGTTCTGGTTGTTTCCAGCGGTGATGGTGAGGTGGGCGGGCGCGCCGGCGAGATTGGTGAGACCGCTATAGTTCGTGGTGATGGCGCCGGCTGCGACGGTGGGCGTGAACTTCCCAACCGTGCTGTTGGCAGTCAGCGGAGTGGCGGCAGTGGCGACGCCGGAAGCGTTGGTGTTCACGACCGAAGTCAGCGACGCGGCGGGGAAGGCCGCGCTGGCGCCGCTGCCGGGCATGGTAAACGTCACGCTCTGGTTGGGAATCGGGTTGGAATACTGATCCGTCACCAGCGCGGTCAAGGTGGCGCCAAAGGCGGTATTGATCGCGGTGGACTGGCTATCCCCGGTCTGGATCGTGACGTGCGCGACCACGTCCGGCGTATTCGTCATCGCGAAGGTCGTGTTCAATCCGGCGGCGGCATAGCAGGTGCTGGGAGGCGTCTGCACCACGCAGGCGGTCACGTTGAACGTGCCCGTCACGGTATTGGCTTGAAGGGCCTGGGACGAAGCGATGCCGCTCCCATTGGTCAGTCCGGAGGCGGAATGCGCGGGTGAAGTGAACGTACCGGTAGCGGTGACGACATTCGGCGTGGTGAAGAGGATGGTGGCGCCGCTGATCGGGTTGCCGGCAGCATCGGTCAGGGTCACGCTCGGAGTGGTATAGAATCCGCCGACAACCTTGCTCTGAGGCGTGTTGTTCGGGGTCAGTGTAGCGGGTGCGCCCGCCTGCACGACGATACTCGTTTGCGCGCCCGTGATCGAAGCCGTCACGGTGTCGGTGGCGGTGATGGACTGCGTGCCAACGGTTCTCAAGGTTCCGCTAAAGGTGTGCACGCCGTTATCGCCGGCCACAAACGTGTAGTTGGCGGGCAGCGTGGCGGTGCCATCGGAAGAGGTGAAGTGGATGGTGCCGGTGTAGTTGGTGACGGTGTTGCCCCCGGCATCCTGCGCGGTCACAGTGAAGTTGCTGGCAGTGCCGGCCGTGGCGGGATTCGCGAAACCGGCGACGACTAGTTGCGAAACCGGTCCGGCAGTGATGGTGAAGCTGTTGCTGACCTTGAACAGAGAGGTGAGCGAGGCGGTGATGGTGTAGTTTCCGGTCGTGTTGATCTTGAGATTGGAGAAGGTGGCCACACCCGCGACGGCGTTGACAGTGGTGGTGCTGCCGGCGGCGAAGGAGTGAGCGCTGAGCGTAAGCGCAACCGGGCCGGTGTAGCTGGCCCAGGGCAGACTGGTGCTGGGGTTCAAGACCTGAACCACGACATTTGCCATCGCAATCCCAACGGGAGTATCGGCCGGCTGAGTGCTGAACGATAGAAGCGCTGAATTGACCGTGAAGGTGTAGGGGCTGGCGGTATCGTTCGACGGCTTGGTGCGCGAATCGCCGGCATAGGCTGCGCTGACATGGTGCGTGCCCGCCGGACTGGCGGTCTGGTTGGTGCTGTAGACGCCCGCGGTGGGGCTGCCGGAGGCGAGGACACCGCCGGGATTATCGTCAGAGACCGTGACGGTGCCGGTGGGTACGGCCCAGGCGGGCGCGGTGGCGGTGATGGTGGCACTGTAGGTGACGCTCTGCCCGATGATGGTGGAGGTCAGAGGGTTGGAAGACACCGCGGTAGTGGTAGCGGCTTTATCGCCCAGCCAGATGGTCCACGTGCCCGGGTCGGGAACGACTACATCGAACTTGCCATCGCCACTGAAATCGGCGGCGTAAATGTGGGAGGTACTGGAGGAACTGTAGCCGCTGTTGAAATCGACGGAGGTGGGGAAGAGGCCCGCACCATCCCCCAGCATTACGGTGAAGCTGCCCTGCTGGGCGCGGTGCAGGACCAGATCGAGGTTTCCATCGCCATTGAAATCGGCGAGTTGGAGATCCAAAGGAGTACCGACAACGGCGGCGTTAGTGAGCAGCGTGAATGTGCCATTGCCGTTACCGAGGTAGGTGGTGAGTTTGCCGGGACTATTCCAGCCGATGACCAGATCGAGCCTGCCGTCTTTGTCAAAATCGCCGACGACAATATCCAGCGATCCGTTTCCACTCGCGCCTTGGACGGCAAGGCTGGTGGCAACCGTGGTAGGAGCGGCAAAAAAGCCTCCGCCTGTGCCGCGGAAATACGAGACGCCCCCGAAGAGGCTGCCGACCACCATATCGAGGATGCCATCGCGATTGAAGTCACCCGTCGCGATGAAGCGGGCGCCGGTCAGGTTGACTACGTTGGGGATGTTGAAGGTGCCGTTCCCATTATTGATCAGAACGGTAACGGAACCGGAGGTGAACTGCTGATCGCTACCGATGTTGGTTGCCACCAGCAGGTCCAGTTTGCCATCGTTGTTGAGATCGGCTGCTTTGATATCGGTGATCGAAGCATTGTAGGCTCCGTAGATTCCCCCAACCGAGTAGCTGTCGCGCCCCATCGTAAAGTGTCCGGCGCCATCGCCGAAGAAGACTCGGACGGTGCCGGCGTTACCGACGGTATAGGCGGCGAAATCCAACTTCCCATCCCCATTGAAATCGCCGACGGCGGCGAAACCGGGGTAGAAGTTGGTGAGCGTGTAACTGACGTTGTTGACTTCAGCGCCGAACGTACCATCACCGTTGTTGGGGTAGGTATAGAAGCAGAAGGATCCGGAGGAAACGCAATCTCCACCGCCGCTGTAACTTACTCCGACCAAGTCCATTCGGCCGTGACCGGTGAAATCGCCGGCGGCGATGATGATATCGCCATGGCGGGTGAGCACGGTGCCCGGGCTGACTCCGGGAGCCTGGCGCACCAGCGTGCCAGTAGGACCGGCGACAACGAATGTGACGCTGACGGTGCCCAGATTATTCGAGGTGTCGGCGATCTGAACGCTGCCTTGATAGGTACCGGCAGCCAACCCGGTAGGGTTGACGGAGACCGTGAGCGGACCCGAAGATCCGGAGGCGCTGGGGTTGACGGAGAGCCAACTCCCGGAGGGAGTTGGGGTGGCGAGATAAGTAGGGGTGCCGCTGCCGCCGTCGTAAGCGACAAACACAAACTGGCCGGGCGGATTGCTGCCTCCAACCGAAGCGTAGAAGGTAAGGGAAGAAGGTCCGGGCAGGATAATCTGCGTGCTGTTCAGGAGCACGGCCACCGTTGCTTCCGCACTGTTCGCAACGACCAGATCGGGTTTGCCGTCCGCATTCATGTCGGCCGCAACCACCCAGACTGCGTGGCCGCCCGAATCCGCACTGACGGCGGACTGGTAACTGGCGCTGCCACGGCCTGCCCAGATGTAGATGCCGGCGGGGGAATCCCCGCTGGCGACGGCGATATCGGGGATGCCGTCGTGATTAAAATCACCTACCGCGGCAGAGAGCGCAACGCCGGTGGGGAGCGCCAGATAGAACGGGGCGCCGAAGGTGCCGTCGCCATTTCCGGGAATTACGTCCAAGGTCTGCACGCCGGTGGAGACAACCAGATCCACTTTCCCGTCGCCATCGGCATCGGCGATGGTGACAAATTCAGAGGGGTGCAGAATATTGATCGTGAGCGGAGCGGCAAAGGCCAGCGCGTGCGGGGTGATCCCGGCGGCAACGGTGGATTGAGAAAGAAAAACCACAACCTCTGTGCCACCGGTAGTCACCACGATATCGGCCTTGCCATCGCGATTGACGTCGGCGACGAAGACGCGCTTGGCGAGTAGTCCGACGGGCATGGTCAGCACCAAGGCGGAGTTGACGTCGATATTCTCAGCAGCGAAAGTCGAGCTGAACATCACGGTGACGTAATTCAGGGAAGTGGTTGCACCGGGGGAGTTCACGAAGGTGACGGCGGCGCCGTCGATGCCCTCGCCATTGAAATCGCCGCCCGCACCCCAGTAGGTGTAGCCGCCGGAAGGGTTGGCGGCCGAACCGCTCGTACCGAGCCCGGTAGTGCTCAACTGACTGACAAAGTTGCCGTTGTTGTATGCGGCGGCATTAGCGAAGACCGTGTCGAGCGTGCCGCCGACAACGGCCGGCACAAAGGGATTTGAGAAGACTAATGTGCCTGCCGCGGCGCGGCGGTTGGCGACATTGATGGCGCGGGCGCCGGCGCGGACATTGAACATGGCCAGACCTGCCGATGTACCGAGCGCGCCGTTGGGCTTGCCGCTACTCAACAGGCCAAGCCGTCCAGTGTAGTTGGAGGAACTGGCGCCCACACTTCCGCTGTTGGCGACCAGCACATCGAGCGCGCCATCCGCATTGAAATCAGCCACCGCGAGCGAGTTGGGTGCGGTTCCACCGCTAGCGTAGGGGCTCCCTGAGGCATGGCTAAACGTCTGTCCGGAAACGACCAGACATAGACTTACAAGGAGGGCGCACGCAAACGCAACAACACGATAAGTTTTCACAGATTTATCCTTCCAACCCCGTCCAGGCGGACTTCGCCAGCAGACACATTAAACAGTTAAGATGGCGAACCAGGCGGTTTATTGCCAGCGAGCCAGGTTTAGTTCGGAATAAATCTCCGCAGCCAGATATCGTGATAACCCCTCTACTTCACACCATCTTGAATCGTATTCGAGCCTAATTATACGCTACGGCCTAGTGGGAGAGAATCCGGCCTCACTTGCAATTACGGGGCTTAAGTGACAAATAGCCCTTTCATTGTGGCGCTTCCGTGAGTGTAGCCGTGGCGGACCGCATCATTCGGGAAAGGACGTGGTGTCTGGGAACGAGCGGAAGCGGGACAGGAATTGCCTGATGGAAACGGAAGGAAACGTGGGGAACAGGGGGAGTGGGACGGGCTGCATAGCCCATCCCACAGGTATATTAGACGCCGCTGAGAGAGAAGGCGGGACTTTCGCGGGCTTCGGTTAGCCAGTAGGGCGGACGGCCGTAGTGGAAGTAGAGCCGGTTTTCGTATTCCCGGGTGATCGGTGTGCCTTCCTCGTATTCCGGAGCGTTCTGGATGGCATCGCGAGAGAGAGCGACCGCGACCTTCGATTCCTGCCAGCTTACCCGTTCGATCCAGGCGGGGGAGACCAGCACTTTCTTACCGGGCCACCAGTTGCGTGTGGCCACTTCGATATAGCGGACGGCCCACGCCTCATCGTCGATGAGGAAGGCGGCGAGGTGGCCGATTTCGCCATCAATGGCTTCCATGTGGTAGCCGGTCACTTCCTCGGTGATGCGCAGATGAGTGTCCGTCGAGGCGTTCATGGCGCGATCCGCCATTTCTGAGCTGAAGGCGTTGGGCGGAACCGAAACTCCAGCGGGATAGAAGGCGGGCCCCCAAAGGTATGGACCTGCCCAGTAATTGGGATAGCCGTAGTAGCCGAGATACCCGGCCTCGTATTGGCGGGAGACCGGGAGGTGGGTATCCACGCTGGGGCTGGCTTCCACCTGCTTCAGAGTGAGCGCCACATCCAGGCGGCGGGCGGCCCAATCGGTGTGGAGGATGGAGTAGGGCGAGATCAGGACGCGGCGTCCGCCCAGCCAGCCTCCGGTTTCCACGGTGAGGTAGCGGATGGCCCAGGTTTCATCGTCGAAATAAAGCTCCTGCACGGTGCCCAGTTCGCCATCGGTGGCGCGGATGACGAGGCCTTCGAATTCACTAGCATTGATCAGCATAATAAGTAGGCTCCTATTCGTTGGAAGAAGTGGCTTTCTGTTTCTTGACCTGCAATTCGTTGACGACCTGATGCACGTTGGGCACTCGCGAGGCAACGCCTTCGGCGCGATCGCGGTCGGATTGTGAATTGACTTCGCCGGTCAGGGTGACCACGCGGTTCTTCACGTCGTACTTCACACGCTTGTGGAGTTTGTCGTTGATCAGGGCCGCATCGAGGTTGCTGCCGATTCCACTGTCGATATCGGCGTCCATGGTTTTCGCCTGACTCTCGCCCCCGGGCGGGAGGACGGCGATCTGGTTGGCGAGCACTCCGGCGGGGGCGAGCACTCTGGCGAGGGATTCCGCCTGGGCTTTGTCAAATTCCGAAGGCACGTGGCCGCCGAGGGTGACGACACCCTTCTCGCGATCCTGGCTGACCGATACATCCTTGAGGCCGGCCTGATCCAGAGAAGTGCGGATAGGGGCCGAAACATCCGCTGTCTGGTTGGAAGCGGTGGAGCAGCCCACCAGAGTTCCGACCAAGGCCACGGACAGTACGGACAAACACAACTGAAACACTTTCATATTTCTCCTTTTTCTCTAACTCCGGCTGCATACAGAGCAGGAGAAGGGCCGAAGGCGAAGCGGGAGAAACGATACAGCGCGGCTGGAGGGGTGGTGCTCCCCGTGCACAGTGGAAGTCCGTGGAGCAGGATTCCACGGGAGGAATAAACATGATACGCGACGCACACTCAAGGGCCGCCGAGGCGCACGAACGCGCGGCACTGGCCCATCGCACCGCCGCCGAGCACAATGAAAAGGGCGACGGCGTGGCAGGGAGCTGGCATGCGGAGCGGGCGCTGGAGTATTCGGACCACGCCTACAAACTGGCACAGGAAGCGCATAACAAATCAGGAAAGATCCTGGCACTCTAACTATGTCTACCCGATATAACAACGGATCCCATTACGAGAACCACCAACGGGCCGCGGAGCTACATGACGTTGCCGCGCATGCCCATCGCGTTGCGGAAGAGCATGGCGAGGGAGAACACCAGTCCGGACACGAGCATTCCCGGCAAGCGCTCGAGCACTCTCAAAAGGCTCACGAACTGACGTCCACCATTACTGCGGGCCATGGCACAGCCGCCTTCGGCCACGCCGAAACTGCTGCCTTGGCGTACGGGCTATGGCTGGAGCGAGGCTCCCGCCCGGGCACGCAGGAACAGGACTGGTTCGACGCAACCAGCGTCCTCAAATCGCGCAACTACGGGCATTGATCGCGCCGCGGCCGCGTGCAGAATGTGCGCGGGCGCGGTAATCCCTGCGATGCGGCGGTGAAAGCCTGGTTGCTATTCTGGAGCGGTGTCCAGGCTCTCACCATCACGCGACCGGCTTCAAAAGCTGCGGGACGGTGTGGCACGTTCCAACGTTCCGCCCTTCCTCCTGCTACTGGCGCTGAATCTGTCCGTCTGCTGGCGTCTTTTCAAGGTCGAGTTCACGGATCAGTTCGGCTCTATCGAAGGCTCCTGGATCGGCCTCGCGCGCTACCTGTCGCGGCATTGGGGAGACGCCGGTTGGTGGCCGATCTGGCACTGCGGCATGCCGTTTCAGGATACGTATGTGCCGCTGCTGCACGTGGCAGCCGCGGCCACGGCGACACTGGGGCATCTCTCCGCCGGTCGGGCCTATCACGGCGTAATCGGGATGACCTATGCCTTGGGTGCGCCCACGCTCTACCTGATGGCGGTGCGATTGGGCGCGAACCGCGGCGCGGCCTTCCTCTCCGCGCTCTGCTATTCGCTCTTTTCCCCGTCCGTGCTCTTCATGCCGGACGTGGCTAGGGACGTGGGCGGCTACTGGTTCGCGCGGCGACTGCAAGTGATGACAGTGTATGGCGAAGGTCCGCACGTCTCCGCGATGACGCTGCTGCCGGTGGTAATTCTGGCGCTGCAGAATGCGCTGGACCGGCGGACGCGGCGCGCGCTGGCGCTGGCTGCGATCTGGATGGGGCTGGTCTTTCTCACCAACATTCCGGGCACGATGGCGCTCAGCCTGGCGGTCTTCTGCTGGATCTGTGCGCAACCGTGGAAGCGGCAGTTCGCGGCCTGGAGAATTGCGGCGACCGCCGCCGTGTTGGCGTATGGCCTGGCCTGTTACGGCGTGCCGCCTTCGAGCGCCTTCACGGTGGGCGGCAACGTAGGCGCGATGCACCGCGGCTTCTCCAACAGCCTGAAACACGGCCCGGTCTGGCTGGTGCTCGTCTTGGGCTGCACGCTACTGGTGGGGTATCTGCTGCAACGGACGCGGCTGCCGCTGGTTGCGCGGTTCGGGTTTCTGTATCTCGGGCTGGTGGCACCCATGGCGGTCACGGCGCGGGTGGAGAGTTTCGAATTGCTGCCGCAGGTGGGCCGCCTGCACCTGGAACTGGAGATGGGCGCCTGCCTGCTGTTGGGCTGCGCCGCCTGGGCGGTCTATACGCGGATCCCGCAGTGGGCGCATCCGCTGGTTTTGGCGTTGTGTTTCGCTCCGCTGATCTTTCAGGTGACGAACTACCGCACCTCCGCGCGCACCTCCATCCGCCCGGTGGATCTGAAAACACGCTCCGAATACACCACGGCGATCTGGCTGGATCAGAATCTGCACGGCGGCAGGGTCTATGCCACCGGCTCCACCGCGTTCTGGCTGAACGCCTTCACCGATACACCGCAACTGATCGGCTGCTGCGATCAGGGCATGGCGGTGCCCGCCCTGGAGAACGCACCCTTCAAGATCAATACCGATGCCGGACCCATGTATACGGAAGCGACACGGGGCTGGCTGATCGCACTCGGCGTGCAGGCGCTGGTGGTAAACGGTCCGGACAGCACGGACGAGTATAAAGACATTCAACACCCGCAGCGCTTCGACGGCGTGTTCCCGGTGCTGCATCGGGAACACGGCGACACGATCTACCAGGTGACGCCGCAGGTGACCACGCTCGCGCATGTGATCCGTCCCGAGGAGCGCCTGGCGCCGCACCCGAAGGTCAGTGTGGATTATCCCGACGTGTTGAAGTACTGGCAAGCGATGGTGAACCCCGTGAATCCGCCGGCGGAGTTCACCTGGCTGCGCAATGGCTCGGCGCGGATTCGGGCGAAACTGCGCAAAGACGACCTGGTGGCGGTGCAGGTGGCGGGCGTTCCGGGGTGGAAGGCGCTGGTGGGCGGCGCGCGCAAGCCGGTGATGAAAGACGCCCTGGGCTTCCTGGTGATCCAACCGGAGTGCGAAGGCGACTGCACGGTCGATCTCACCTGGCCGGGACGTCCGGATCTGCCCTTTGCCGCAGGGATATCCCTGCTTTCGCTGCTCGTTGCAGCGGTGATGATTCGTACCACCGTGCCATAATATTTGGATGAAGCTTTCGCGCCGGAAAGAAATTTTTTTGGATTTCTTCCTGGTGTTCCTGTTCGCGGCCACCCTGATCCGCCCGTATTTCAAAGCCAAATATACGGATAAGTGGGCGTCTATTGAAAGCACCTTCATCGCCGACGCGCGGTTCCTGGTGCAGCATTGGCCGCACCCGCAATGGCAGCCGCTCTGGTACGCGGGGACCCGCTTCGATTACATCTATCCGCCGGCGTTGCGCTATGGCACCGCAATCGTCTCCAAACTGACCGGCTTCTGGCCGGTGAAGGCCTATCACTTCTATACGGCGCTGCTCTACGCGCTCGGCATCGCGGGTGTTTATTTCCTGATCCGGGTGGGCTCAGGCTCCCGCTGGGGGGCTTGGCTGGGGGCGGCCGCAACGGCGACCATGTCGCCCATCTTCCTCTTTATGCCCCGCTTCCGCGGGGACGCATGGATGCTGCAGCCTCAGCGATTGGGGGTGCTGGTCAAGTATGGGGAAGGGCCGCACATGAGCGCGCTCGCGCTCATCCCGATCGCGCTCGGCTTCACGTGGCTGGCGCTGGAGAAGAATCGTCCCTGGGCGGTGGCGCTGGCCGCCATCTTCTCGGCGGGCGTAGCCTCTAACAATTTCTACGGCGCCACGGCGCTGGCGGTCTTCTATCCGATTCTGATCTGGGCCTTCTGGATCACCCGCCAGGAAAAGCGCATCGTGCTGCCGGCGGTGGTGATTCCGGTGCTGGCGTACGGGCTGACCGCCTTCTGGCTGGTGCCCTCGTATTTCAAAGTCACGGCGGAGAACATGAAGTATGTCTCCGAGCACGGCACCACCTGGTCCATCTGGGTCGCGGTGGTAGTGGCGGTGGCGTTCGCGGTTACCACGGACCGGCTGGCGAAATCCCGGGCGCAGCGCACGTGGGGCGTCTTCGTGGCGGGGAGCGTGGTCTTCTTCACGCTCAACGTGCTGGGCAATTTCTATTTCAACTTCCGCATCTCCGGCGAGCCCACGCGGCTGCTGCCGGAGCTCGACATGATCTACATCTGGGGCATCGTGCTGGTGCTGCGCTGGATGTGGAATCAGCCGGTGAATCTGACTCGGGGCAAGGTGACTCGCGGCATCGCGGTGGTGCTGGTATTGGCTTCGTTTTATACAACTAAGGGCTACATTCGCCATGCGTGGCATATGTTCCCGCTCTGGCCGGATTACCAATCGCGCGTGGAGTATCGCGTGACGGACTGGCTGCACAAGAATATGCCCGATGCGCGCGCCTATCCCACGGGCAGCGTGCGTTTCTGGTACGACACCTGGCACGATCTGGCGCAACTCGGCGGCGGTTCGGAGCAGGGGTTGCTGAACGGGCAGGTGGAGCCGGCGCAATGGGAGACCAATCTGGGTCCGGATCCGAAGCCCTCAATTCTGTGGATGCAGAGCTTCGGCGTGGATGCGATCTACGTGGCGGATAAGCAATCCCAGGAGGTCTTCAAGGACTTCCAGTATCCGCAGAAGTTCGCCAATCAGTTGCCGGTGCTGTTCGATGACAAGCTGGGCAACATTCTCTACAGGGTGCCGCGCCGCTTCCCGGACCGCATTCGCGTGGTGGAAACGCAGAAGATCAACGCCGCCAAAGCGGTGCGTTTCAACGACGACGTGGAGAATTTGCAGGCTTATGTGGACGTGATCGAAAAGGGGCCGGATTCGGCTGCTACTTCGGTGCGCGAGGGCACGGACGCCATGCGGTTGCATGCCAAACTTGAGCCCGGCCAATCGCTGGTGGTGCAGGAGAGCTACGATCCGGCGTGGCAGGCATGGTCCGGAGGCAGACAATTGGCGGTGCGCAAGGACGCGATGGGCCTCATGATCATCGATGCGCCGCCGGGCGAGCACCAGATCGCCCTGGGCTTCGTGACCCCCATGGAAAATCAGGTGGGACGGATCGTAACCATGGGGACGCTGTTCACGCTGCTGGGCCTGATCGGGCTCGGCCTGCGGCGCAAGGAGCGACGCGCTTGAAACGTCTGGCCACCCCGTTGATGGCCATCACGATTTTCCTCCTGAACGTCTGGCTGAACGCGCCGCTGTTCATGGCCGGGGATCTGCCGTTCCGCGGCTCGATCGAGGGCGGCTATGTGGGCATGGCGCGCTTCCTCTCGCAGCATCCCAACCCATGGGGCTGGAATCCGATTCCCTACTGCGGGCTGCCCACGCAGTTCATGTATGTGCCCGCGGTGCTCTACTTCAGCGCTCTGTGGATGAACCTGTTGCCGCACGTTTCGCCAGACGCGGTCTACCGCACCATCGTCTCCGTGATGACCTGCCTGGGTCCGGTGACGCTCTTCCTCTTTGCCCGCTACATGACGGGCAGCCGGCGCTGGAGCTTCGCGATGGCGCTGGCGTATAGCTTCATCTCTCCCTCTTACGCGCTCTTCCCCGAGGTGGAAAAAGACCGCGGCGTGGCTCAGTTGCCGTGGCGGATTCAGGTGCTGGCGAAGTATGGCGAGGGTCCGCACAACACGGCGTTGACGCTGCTGCCGCTGGCCTTGTCGGCGCTGTGGCGCGCGGCTAAGGGACACGGCTTTCCGCGACTCTTCCTGGCGGCAGTGCTGCTGGCGCTGATCCCGCTCTGCAACTGGGTGGGTGCGTTTTCACTGGCGATCAGCTGCACGCTATTGCTGGTGGCCGCGCTCGGCGAACCGGAGTTCCGCCACTGGCGGGCCATCGCGGCGGCCCTGCTGGCATACCTGCTGGCCTGTTTCTGGCTGACCGCCAGTTTCGTCAAGACCATCGCCTTCAACTGGCCGGTGGATTCGTTCGCGTACCAGTTGGGCAATACGCAGGTGCGGCTGTTATTGGGGATGGTGGTGGGCGCGGTGGTAGTGCGGGTGGCCTTCCGTATCTTCCGCGGCTCTTCCTATTTCTGCTTTGTGACGCTGGGAGCGTTCGTCTTCGGCTGGATCGCGACCGGCTTCTACCTCTATGGCGCGGATACGATTCCCGAATCGCGCCGCTATGCCATTGAATTCGAACTGTTCACGGCACTGGCGGTGGTGGAAGCGCTGCGACTCTCGATGCGCAGCACCAACAGCACGGTGCGCCTGTGCGCCATCGGTACGGCGGGCGTGATGCTGCTGGTGGGCGCTCCGCAACTATGGGCCGAGGTGAATCAGGGCTGGAAGGTATGGCTGCCCTATCCGGCGGAGACCACGGTGGAGTATCGCGTGGGCAAATGGCTGAACGAGCACCCGCCCGAGGGCCGTGTGTTTGCCTCCGGCGGCCTGCGTTTCCGGGCCAACTCCTGGTTCGATCTGCAACAGGTCGGCGGCGGGTTTGAAACCGGCTTGCAGAACCGCGTCCCGGTGGATCTGGCCTATGACATCCGCGCCGCCAACCACCTGGCGCCACAGGATCAGACCGGGCAGACCCTGCTGCTGCTGAAGGCGCTCGGTGCGAGCTATATCGTGGTGCACGGGCCGAAATCGAAGGAGTATTACCGCGATTTCGTGCGTCCCGAGCGGGTGGCCAAGGTATTGCCGCCGGTCTATCACATTGACGACGATACGATTTACGCGCTGCCCCCGCATTCGCTGGCGCACCTGGTGAGTCCGGCTGAAGTGGCCACCGTGGATGCAAGGGAACACGTGGAGACGCTGGGTGCCTATGTGGCGGCAATGGAAGACCCCGCCCGCCCGCCCCTGCAGGCGAAGTGGCTGGACCCGAGCGCGTTGGATGTGACCGGTCCGGCGCCGGCCGGGCAGCTGATGGCGGTGCAGGTGAATGCCGATCCCGGTTGGCGGGCCACGCAGGACGGACGGGAGATCGGGATGACGCGGGATTCGCTCGGCTTCATCGTGCTGCACCCCGCACCCGCCGCGGCGGCGCGTGTGGAGTTGCGCTATCACGGGACCGGGGAACAACGCGGGATGGCCGCCCTGAGCGCGGTGGCGTGGATCGTATCGCTCGGGGCGCTCTTCACCTCCCTGCGAAAGCGCCGGGCCGCCCGGCACGGACAAGCTACCTGAAAACCAGGGTTTATCCCCGCCAGCGGCTTTACGTTGCAGCCGGGGGTACTATGTGTTATTCATGGGTTCAAGTAGGAAATATCCAACGATAATCGCCCTGCTGTAGCCATTAGCGTGGGCCAGTCATAAATCGATCGAGAAGGATGGCATCCCGTGGAAGCTGTCAACCGCAAACTTATCCGTCCGTCATTAAATGAAATCAAAGAGCAGATTGCGCCGCCCCGCCGCGCGCCGCTGCAGAAAAAGCCGGTGCCACCCGACCAGACCAACGCGGAGAATTTCTATTACGTTAAGCAGATGCAGGCCAAGACGCCTATGGTATTTGTGCTGCGTGATGGCGAAACTCTCCACGGCGTAATTGAGTGGTATGACAAGTGCTGCCTCAAGGTAAACCGCGAGGGCGCACCCAACATCCTGCTCTACAAAGCCGCGATCAAGTTCATGTACAAAGAAAACTAGGAACTCACTCCCGGAGGCGGCCGCGCATCGCTAAACGGTACTCGCGCCGCTCTCCCGCCTGCTGGTACCGCCGGATCTCTTCCGGCGTTTCGGGAATCACCGGCGGAATCACCACCGCGTGCCCTTCCTTGTCCACAGATACAAACGTGAGGTAGGCGGAGCACGTGTGCAGGCGTTCCCCGGTGAGCAGCTTTTCCGTCGTCACTTTCACGCCGATTTCCATCGACGAGCGGAAGACGCGATTCACGCTGGAGCGCAGGATGATCAGTTCCCCGATGTGCACAGGGTGCAGAAAATGCAGGCTATCCACGCTGGCGGTGACGATTGGGTTGTGGGCGTGCCGCATCCCAGCCATGGCCGCGGCTAAGTCCACCAGATGCATGACCACTCCGCCGAGTACGTTGCCGAAGCCATTGGCGTCGTTGGGCAGCGCCAACTGAGAATACTCGGACGCCGATTCGCTTACTGGTTTTCCTTCCATCCGCTCTCCTTCTTGCGCCGCAGGAAGCTCTCGGCGTAGGCTTGCGCCTGCCGCGCCAGAGTGCCTGAGGGTGGCGCCTGCGCGAAACCGCCCGCCTGCGACGAGTAGTCCAACCGGCCGTGGGCAAAAGGCAGGTGATCGCGTTCCAACACATATTGGATGCCGAGAGCGGCGCCCGCGTGGCGGGAATTGTTAAAGCTGGAAATGGTGAAGCGGGCGGCGTCGGGCCCATCGCCATCGGGGAAGTTCTGGCAGAGGCCACGCGCATAGCCCATATTGCAGCAGGTGTGGCCTTGCGGTTGCGCCGCACCGGGCGCCGCCATGCATTCGCCGGCCCAAAGCTCGCCTAACGGGAGCATCGGGCTGCCACTGCGAGCCTCGACCGGGTAAAAATACGGACAGGACATTTTGCACGGTATAGTAGCACAAGCATGCCGAGCAACCGTTTGCAGATTCTGAAGAGTATGGTAGAGGCAAATCCGTCCGATAGCTTTGCGCGGTACGGGTTGGCGATGGAGTATCGCAACAGTGGCGAGTTAGAGGCGGCGATGGGCGAATTCAGCGCGTTGATGGAACACAATCCCGACTACTCCCCGGCGTATTTTCATGGCGGCCAGACACTGGAGCGGTTGGGCAGGCTCGAAGAGGCGCGAGCACTCTATGAGAAGGGTGTGGAAGTGACCACGCGCGGCGGCGATCAGCACGCCCGCAGTGAAATGCAGGGCGCGCTGGATATGCTGGGGTAGGTGGGGCGACCCCGGCGTGCGGCCGGCTGAAGAATTACGGGCAAAGGCAAAAAAGGTTAGCGGGACAGGCCGGGAGGCCTGTCCTACGCGGCATCCGGGGCTAGGAGGGCGGCGACGCGGTCGGCAACGGGTTCTCCCACCAGCGGTTGGCCGGCGGGCGTGAAGCGGAACCAGCGGGTCAGAACTTCATCGCTCACGCGACGGCGGCGCATGATCTCGCGGCGGCGGCGCAGGGCGGCGGGGGCGAGTTTCGCAGCCTGCCAGAAGGCGGGCAGGGAACGCGGCTCCAGCACCACGCATCCGGCCAAAACCACCAGATCCCGGGCGGTCATGGGCAACCAGCAGCGGCGGTAAACTCCCGCGGTGGCATTCTTGATGCGCATCAGGAAGCGGTTCTTCACCGAGTGCATATTGATGGCGGGCGAAATCGCGTGGCGATTGCCCGGCACCACGCTGCGCACGTGCCAGCCCACGGCATCCGGGGCGTAGATGCAGCGCCAGCCCAGCAACTGGGCGCGCCAGGCGACATCGGCATCCTCGCGGTAGGAGAAGAAATCGGGATCGAAGAAGCAGCCTTCGATCGCAACATCGTCGATCATGCGACGGCGGTAGAGGGCGGCGGCGGCACAGGCGCCGAAGACGTATTCGGTGCGGTCGTACTGTCCGTTATCCCGTTCGTGCCAGCCGCGGTCGAAGTGGCGCAGGGTCGGAGTAAAGAAGATGCCGGTGGAATCGAAGCACAGATCGGGCTGGGGTTCGAAGCCGGGACCAATGGAGCGCAGTTTGCAGCAGACCGCGCCGGTACCGGGATCAAACTCCGCCGCCTCCACCCATTGGCGGGTGAAATCCTCTTCC
>CAIRBY010000677.1 GCA_903876865.1 uncultured Acidobacteriia bacterium | reverse complement strand
CATGCGGGCATACGTCACACCGCGCGCCTTGGAAACGGCGGAACTGCCGGGCATCGTGGCGCAGTACACCGAAGCAGCCCGCCGCGCGAAACGCGCCGGCTTCGACGGCGTGGAGATTCATAACGCCAACGGCTATCTGTTGGATCAATTTCTCCGTGATGGCACGAATCACCGCTCGGACCAATACGGCGGCCCTGCCATCAATCGCGCTCGTCTCACTCTCGAAGTGACCCAGGCCGTTGTAAACGTGTGGGGCCCCGGCCGTGTGGGCATCCGCTTCTCTCCCGGTGGTGTGTTTAACGACGTGCGGGATTCGAATCCTCTGGCCACCTTCAGTCAGGTTCTGCGCGAGTTGAACCCCTTCCAGCTTGCCTACATCCACCTTGTGGCGACCACGGAAGACGACGTGCGTCACGGAGCCGTACCGGTGCCTCTGCCCGCCCTCCGGCGGGAATTCATCGGCGTGCTGATCGCGAATGGCGGGTTCACTCGCGATAGCGCGAACCGGGCGCTCGCGGATGGGATGGCGGATGCGGTGGCGTTTGGCAGATTGTTCCTCGCCAATCCCGACCTTCCCGAGCGGTTCCGGTCGAACTCACCCCTGCTTGCGCCGGATGAATCGACGTTCTACGGTGGCGGCGAGAAGGGATACGCCGACTATCCGGCGCTCACCTCCGAGCGTGTTCAGGGCTGAGCTAAGTTCCATGATACGGCGGGGGTGATGCAGTTGGAGGATGGCCGGTTGTCCCCGCTTTCAGCCGCAGGTTCCTGCCGCATTCAGAT
The DNA here is from genome assembly GCA_903876865.1 of uncultured Acidobacteriia bacterium. Lineage (GTDB taxonomy): Bacteria > Acidobacteriota > Terriglobia > Bryobacterales > Bryobacteraceae > Solibacter. The sequence continues at coordinate 790 of CAIRBY010000677.1, read as the reverse complement.
CTTCCGGGGCGACAGCCGCTTTCTCACCCGATTCCCGACTGCAAACTCTCCGGTCGTTCGTGTCGGACGTGCTGGGCGCCCGCGGATGAGTTTTCAATAGCCCCATTCCAGATTCTCCGGATTCCGGCTCCAACCATATCGCCGAATCTCCCTTCGACGCGGCATTTGCCGTGCAGCCGGGAGCCGTCCCGCATACGCATCGGACGGCAGGCTGCCGGCGCCACGTCATGGGCGCGGAGCTTGGGATGGGTGAGTCGCTAACGATGCGCTGAAGGGGGTCTCTTCGCACACCGTCTTTCCAGTCGCGAAAGACATTTCTCGACCGCCGCTCCACTCGGAGCCCGGGTCACCCTGCAGGAACGCGGAACCTCCCGGCATCGCGCCGGCCGGCGAACCCACGCCGCGCCCACTGCGATGCCCCACGCCTTTCCCGATGCGAAGCGAGCACGCGGGTGTGCACACGCGCTCGGAGTGTACACCTAAGTCGCTCATGTTAAGAGAGATGGCGCTGCCAAATCTGGGCCCCGCAATGGACGGGCGGAAGCCTGCCAACCGCTGACAACCCGCAAAATCCTCCTCCAAAACGTGTGATATCATACAATTAGCTGTTGTAACGGCGCCCGAGGAGGGCGTCCCTCCAATGCCCATGATCTCTCGTCGTTCCCTGTTGAGGGGTGTGGCGGTAGCGCTGGGCGCGCCCATGATCAACCGAGGCCGGTTCGCCCTTTTCGCCGCGGGCGGACAAGGGTACCCGGTTCGCGCCGTAGACCTGGTACGGCGCTCCACCGTG
>CAIRBY010000676.1 GCA_903876865.1 uncultured Acidobacteriia bacterium | reverse complement strand
GGGCGGCGCGGGTGAAGTATCCAGCCCGACGCGCGCGGCGAAATAGACAATCGCGAGTTGCGCCATCGCTCCCGCCGTGTACCCGATGGCGAAGGCGTAGACACCGACGAACTTCCACAGGCACAGCGCGCCGGCGATCGTGAAGACGTTCAGCGCCGCCTGATAGAACGCCGCCGGGCCAAAACGCCGGTCCGTGTACAGCAGCGCGCAATGCACCGCCGCCACTCCTCCGGCTACCGTGGAAAGCGCCAGGATCCGCAGGATGTTCACCGCCGTGCCGAAGTGCTGCGGGTCCAGGCCGGGCGCCAGCACCCGCATCAACCAGGGCGCGGTCAGAATTACGGCCGCGGAGATCAGGGAGAATGCCCACAGGAAACAGCGCGTGAGCTTATGGAAGAGGGCTGCGCGTTCCGCTCCCTGTACCGCGGTCAGCATCGGCACAAAGGCGAAAATAATGCTGTTGATGAGAACCGAATTCAGCGTGTCGAGCGGCCCCATGGCCACCGCCAGAGAATCGGCAAGACTGTCCCGCCCCAGCAGATGCGCGATCAGGGCGACTCGCCCAATGCCCAGAACATTGCCGGTGAGCACACCGGCCACAATCGTCAGGCCGCCGCGCACGAGGGGACTCTCCACTGCGCGCGTGATGACCCGCTCCGCGCTTACCGCCGGAGATGATTCGGTGCTGCTCAGTTGTCTGCCCTCAGACTCAAAATGCAACCCGCGGCGCGAAGCCGCCACACTCCGACACCTTCGCGCCCCGGTTTCAAAACCGCTTCCCTATGCGGAAGCCCGCACTGCCGCCAGAGCCGCTTCGTAGTTCGGGAAATCGGCGACTTCCTTCACGTACTCGGCGTAGATGATTTTGTTTTCCTTGTCCAGCACGAAAATGGCTCGGCTCTCAATGCGCAGCTCTTTGATCAGAGTTCCATAATTCGCGCCAAACGATGCTTCCTTGTGGTCAGAGAGCATCTTGACCTTGTCCACGCCAAACGCTCCGCACCACCGCTTCTGCGCGAACGGCAGATCCATGCTGACCGTGAAGATGTCCACGCCCGGCAGACTCGCCGCTTCTTCGTTGAAACGCTTGGTCTGCGCATCGCAAACCGGCGTGTCCAGCGAAGGGATTACGCTGATGATGCGGACATTGTTGCCGGTATCCTTCAACGTGACGACCTTCATCGGCCCGTCCAGCAGAATGAAGTCCGGAGCCGCATCGCCCACTTTCAATTCCGGCCCGATCAGCGTGAGCGGGTTGCCCTTCATCGTTGTTGCGCCTGGTCTTTCCATGTTGCCTCCTGATGATGTGGTTGAATCTACTATTGTATCAACTCGGCCAACTGAGACGGTTCCGTAACAGGTAGCTGGCAGGTATAGTTACGGCACACAAAGGCCGCCGCCGCCCCGCCCGGCGCGGCCTGCATGGCGGTGATGGAAGGGATTCCGGCCGAGAGCGCTTCTCGCGCTGCGGGCGAATCCACCAGCAGGACCACGCGGCTGGGCACGAAGCGCCGCTGCAACTCCCGGAGCAGGGCCTCCATCCCCGCGCTGCCACGCTCCCCGGCCAGAATGATCTCTCGCGGTTCGCCCATCAGAAATTCACAGGCGGACATCATCTGGGGAATCGCCATGGGTGCCACCGAGAGGCGCCCCGCGAACACGGCGAGCGTGCGATCCGCCGCCTCCCGCAGTGCGCCTCCGTTCGTCATCTGCGCCAATCGCAGCAGGTTCATCACCGCCACCGAATTGCCCGAGGGTTCGGCGCCATCGTAATCCTCCTTCACCCGCAACACCAGGCGAGGATCGTCCGCTACCGTGCTGAAGAACGCGCCGTTCGGGTCCTCGAACAGTTCGCGCTGCTTCTCCGTCAGCCGCAGCGCCAATTGCAGGTGGCGCAGATCGAACTGCGCTTCGTAGAGATCCAGCAGGCCTTGCACGAACATCGAGTAATCATCCAGGAAGCCCGGGATGGCCGCATCGCCCGCCCGATAACGGCGCAGCAGCGTGCCATTGGCGGCGTCGTGGAGATGCCCGATGACGAACTCCGCCGCGCGCCGCGCCGCCTCCGCATAGCGCGGCTCGCCCAGAATCGCGCCGCCCTTGGCGAAGGCGGAGATCATCAGCCCGTTCCACGCCGTCAGGATCTTATCGTCCAGGCCCGGACGTACCCGCTTCGCGCGCGCCGCCATCAGCACCCGCCCCGCCTCTTCCAACGCAGCCTCCACTGCGCCCACCGCTTCCCCGAAGTGCCGCGCCGTCTCCGTGACCGTCCGCCCGCCATACAGGATGCACTTCCCCGTGAACTCGCCATGCGGATCCGAATCCACATTCGACCCTTCGCGCACCCCGTAGCGGTAGCAGAACCACTCGGCCGTTTTCGCGCTGAGCAATGCCTGAATCTCTTCCATGCTCCAGATGTAGAACGCGCCTTCGCCCTTCAGATCGGGATGCTCGGGCGTGATCACGCTGTCGGCATCCTCCGCCGAGTAGAAGCCGCCGCCCGCGTCCGTCATATCGCGCAGCACGTAATCGAAGACCCGCCGCGCCGTCTCCGCGTACTGCGCGTCGCCCGTGATCTGGAACGCCTCCAGGTACGAAATCGCGATCTGCGCCTGATCGTAGAGCATCTTCTCGAAGTGCGGCACGAACCAGCGATCGTCCACGGAGTAGCGGTGGAACCCGCCGCCCAGTTGATCGTGCATACCGCCGCGCGCCATTTCGCGCAGCGTCAACAGCACCATATCCAGCGCTTCCTGATTCTTCGTGCGCGCATAGTAGCGCAGCAGGAAATTGTGGATGGAGACGCGCGGGAACTTCGGCGCCTGCCCGAAGCCGCCCAGCCGCGAATCGAAGGTGCGCCGGAACACCGAGAAACCGCCCTCCATCGTCGCCGCGTCGAACGCCGGACCGGGGCGCGCGCTCGCCACATCCACGTGCCTCTTCAACTGCTCCACCACGTCGCGCCCGGATTCCGCGATCTTCTCCCGGTCGCTCTTCCACGCCGCCGCGATCTGCGTTAGGATCGAGCCGAAGCCGGGATGCCCCCAGCGGTTCTCCGGCGGGAAATAGGTTCCGCCGAAGAAGGGCTGCAGGTCCGGCGTCAGCCATACCGACATGGGCCAGCCGCCACTCCCCGTGGTCGCCTGCACGAATGTCATATAGATTCGGTCCACGTCCGGACGCTCCTCCCGGTCCACCTTGATCGAGATGTACGACCCGTTCATCACCGCCGCGATTTGTTCGTTCTCAAAGCTCTCGCGCTCCATCACGTGGCACCAGTGGCAAGTGGAGTAGCCGATCGAAAGAAAGATCGGCTTGTTCTCTTCCCGCGCCTTCGCGAAGGCCTCTTCCCCCCACGGGTACCACTCCACCGGATTGTGCGCGTGCTGCAGCAGGTAGGGACTCTTCTCTTGTGCCAGACGGTTTGTATGCATGATTTGCCTTTAACGGGAATCGGGTTCTTCGCAGTCGCTCACGCCCCGCGGAGCGCTCACGGCAGATTCTCTGTCCTTAGATGCCGCGCCGCCGGGGAAAGCTTCCGCAATCCCGCTGCCGGAAACTCACCCGCGGTCTTCACCGCCTCATCGTACCAAGTGTTTCGAGCGGGTCCGCACCGCGCACATAGTACAATGAGGCAACTGGAGTCCCAGACCCAATGTACATGCGAATTGCCGCGCTGCTGACCTGTTTCGCGGCTGCCTCGTCCCCAAGTTTCGCTGCCGATCCGCCCCCGGTCCGTCCCAAATCCGGGAAGGTCGAAATCATGCCGCTCGGTGAAGTCAAACAGGGCATGAAGGGCATTGCGTGGACCGTCTTTCAGGGCGCCGAACCCGAGCCCGTCCCCGTCGAAATCATCGGCATCTCCAGGAATATGTGGGGGCCGAAGCAGGACATCATCATCGGCAAAATGGGCGGGAAAGCCGCCCGCACCAACGTCGCCAAAGGCATGAGCGGCAGCCCCGTTTACATCAACGGCAAACTCATCGGCGCCGTCTCGCTGGGCCTCAGCCAGTTCTCTCCGGATGCGATCTGCGGCATCACTCCCATCGAGTTGATGCTTGAAATCGACAGCAAAGACCAGTCGCGCCCCACCGATGCGCGCGCGCCCGGCAAAGCCGTCGCGCAGACACCCCAGGGCGGAGGCTTCGACGGGCTCATTCCCATCGATTCGCCCCTCGTCTTCGCCGGGCTCAATGGCGACACCCTCCGCGATTTCTCCAGCTTCTTCGACCAGATGGGTGTACGCACCGTGCAGGGCTCCGGCGGTTCCACCACGCGCGGCAGCAAGCCAGTTGCCGGATGGGAGCGCGCGCTCAATCCGGGCGATAGCGTCGCCACCGTCCTCGTGGATGGCGACATGGGCGTCAGCGCCTTCGGCACCGTCACCTATAACGATGGCAAACGCGTACTCGCCTTCGGCCACCCGCTCTTCAACCTCGGCCCGGTCGATATGCCGCTCGCCAAGAGCGAAGTCGTCCTTACCCTGGCCAGCCAGTTTCAACCCACCAAGATGGCGAATGCCTCCGATGTCGTCGGCGCCCTGCGCCAGGACCGCCACTCCGGCATCATGGGTGAACTCGGCGCGACCGCCCCGATGATCCCCGTCACCCTCAAGGTGCGCTCGCTCGATGCCAAAGACGCCGTCCGCAGCGAGAAGGAGTTCCACTTCCACGTCTTCGTGCACCAGAAGTGGACGCCCACGCTGATGATGCTCACGCTCTACAACTCCATCTCCAACATGAATGAGTTCGTGGACGAAGCCACCTACCGCCTCAACGGCAAGGTGGAGATGAACGGGCCGCCCAATATCGGACTCGCCACCATTCAGGCCACCGGCGATCTGCCCATGCCCGCGCCCATGGCGCTCGCGCTTTGGCTCGGTGATAAATTCAACCGCCTCTATCTGAACAACGTCAATCCGCCCGATGTAAAGGGTGTGACCATGAATCTGGACCTGCTGCCCGAGCGCCGCGTCGCCGCCGTAGAGAGCGCGTGGGCCGCCGATACCGAAGTGCAGGCGGGCGACGAGGTCCACGTCAAAGTCTCCCTCCGCCCCTATCGCGGCGAGGCGCTGCAGCGCGAAGTCACCGTCAAGATTCCCGCCGGGCTTGCTCGCGGCGATCACCGCATTCTGCTCAGCGATGCCGATACGCTCAACCGCATGCAGACTGCCGCCAGCTATCAGAACCGCTTCATCGACGTGCCGCAGACCGTCTCCCTGCTCAACCAGGAGCGCACCAACAACCGCCTCTACGTCTCGCTCGTCACGTCCAGCCCCACCGCGTATTTCGACGATAAGTCCCTGCCCAGCCTGCCCTCCAGCGTGCTCAACGTGATGCAGGCCGGCCGCACTTCCACGCGCGCCATGGTCACCACGCCCGAAACCACCGCCGAGCAGACCTCCATTTCCTTCGACTATCTGGTGACCGGCAGCTACTCGCTGCGCATACACGTCAAATGAAACTATTCAGCCTTCTGTTGCTCGCATCCACCGCGCTCCATGCCGGCCAGACCCGCTCCTGGACCCAAGGTGAATCCGCCGATTTCGAAAAGGGCGTGATCCGGAATCTCTCCCTGCGCAGCGATGGCCGCCTCTCCCTTTCGCCCGCCTCCCGCGAACTCTTCGATAGCTCGTCCGCCTACCTCTGGGCGCTGGTGCAGGATTCCAAAGGCAATCTCTATACCGGCGGCGCCGGCGCGAAACTCAACCGCATCGCCCCCGATGGCAAGCCGAAACTCGTCGCCGAATTCGACGCGCTCGAGATCCACGCCCTCGCCATCGATTCCCGCGACCGCGTCTACGTAGCCACCGCGCCCGATGGCAAAATCTTCCGCGTCACCGGCAACGCCAAGCCCGAACTCTTCTACGATCCCAAAGCCAAATACATCTGGGCCATCGCCTTCGATGCCGCCGGCAACCTCTTCGTCGCCACCGGCGATCAGGGCGAGATCCACCGCGTCACGCCGGATGGCAAAGGCAAACTCTTCTTTAAGACCGAAGAGACTCACGCCCGCTCGCTCGCCATCGATGCCAAGGGCAATCTCATCGTCGGCACCGAACCCGGCGGTCTCGTGCTGCGCCTCTCCCCCGCCGGCGAGGGCTTCGTGCTCTACCAGATGTCGAAGAAGGAAGTGACTGCCGTGGCGATTGCACCCGACGGCGCAATCTACGCCGCCGCCGTGGGCTCGCGCCAGTTCACTCCGCCGCCCGCACCGCCGCCCGCACCTGCGCAGGCCGTAATCGTCGTCGGTCCCGGTGCGACACCCGCCCCGCGTCCCGCGGCCAATCCGCCCGCCGTGATCGCGCCCGCGACCATTACAGGTGGCAGCGAGGTCTTCCGCATCGATCCCGATGGCGCGCCCCGCCGCGTCTGGAGCAGCGCCCAGGAGGTCGTGTACACCATCGCCTTCGATGCCTCCGCGCACGCCCTCCTCGGCACCGGCAACAAGGGCAACCTCTACCGCATCGAATCGCCCGCTCTTTCCACCGCGCTGTTGGTTCTGCCTGCTACCCAACTCACCGCCTTCCAATCGGGCGCGGGCGGACGCCTCTATGCGGCGACTGGTAGCACCGGCAAGGTCTACGAAATCGGGCCGGCTCTCGCGCCCGAAGGCTCCATCGAAAGCGATGTCTTCGATTCCGGCGTGCACTCCCTGTGGGGACGCCTCACCTTCGAAGCCGACCTGCACGGCGGCCGGTTCGCCGTCTCGACCCGCAGCGGCAATCTCGATCAGCCGCAAAAGAACTGGAGCCCGTGGGCGCCGGTCGCCCTCACCGCCAAGAGCGGGCGCGTGACCTCTCCCGCCGCGCGCTTCATTCAGTGGAAGGCCACTTTCACCGGAGGCGCGCCCGAACTCGATTCCATCGACGTTGCCTATCTACCCAGGAACCTCGAGCCGCGCATCGACGATGCCGAGTCCACTCCGCCCAACTACAAATTCCCCGCGCCCTCCGCGCCGCTCTTCCCCATCCAGGCTTCGCTCTCGCTCCCGCCCTTCGGCCGGCGCGCCGCCGCTTCCTCCGCGTCCTCGGATTCCACGCCCTCCATGCAGTTCGCCAAGGGCTTCATCGGCGCACGCTGGCTCGCCTCGGACCCGAATGGCGACGCGCTGATCTTCACCATCGAAATCAAAGGCGCCGCCGAAACGCAGTGGAAATTGCTGCGCGATAAGGTGGCCGAGCGCTACCTTTCCTGGGACTCGACCGCCTTCCCCGATGGCGAATACCGCCTCCGCATCACCGCCTCCGATGCGCCCGGCAATCCGCCCGCCGACGTGCTTACCGCGCGCTTTGAGAGCAGCCCGTTCCTGATCGACAACACGCCGCCTAAAATCACCGCGCTCACCGCCACGCAAAGCGGCGCCAGGTTGCAGGTGAAGTGGCACGCCGCCGATGCCCTCAACCACATCGCCAGGGCCGAGTACTCTCTGGATGGTGGGGATTGGAAGCTCGCCGCTCCCGTCACGCGCCTCTCCGATTCCGCGGAGCTCGATTACGACCTCACGCTCGACGCCGCCCCCGGCGAACACACCATCGCCGTCCGGGTGGAAGACGATTACGGGAATCAGTCGGTGGAAAAGACAGTCGTGCGCTAGGCGCTCCTCGCGCTCGCAACGCCACCTCCCCTCCTTCCCCGCCTCCGCGCAGTATGCTCCAATGGCAGCAAATGAAGCTTCGAATCGCTCTTGCGCTTCTGGTGCTATCCGCCGGCGCATTCCCGGAGTCTCCCGGCCCTGAGTCGCCCGGTCCTGAGTCGCCCGGTCCTGAGTCTACAAGCCTGGACCGTTTCGGCGGTTGGAAGAAGTTGGCCGGAGCGAAGACCGGATTCTTCCATACCCAGAAGATCGAAGGCCGCTGGTGGCTCGTCACGCCCGAGGGCAACGCTTTCTTCTCCAAGGGCGTCGATAACGTCGGCTACCGCCCTGAAGCTGCCTCCTCCCCCAAAGCGCCCACCGATCCGCAAGCCTGGGCCGCATCCGCCGCACAGCAGTTGCGCCGGTGGAACTTCAACACCGTGGGCGCCTGGAGCACCCGCGAGCTATACAGCAAGGGCATCGTCTACGCACCCGTGATCGATATGGCCGCCTCCGTGCAGCGCGACCTCTGGCTCAAAGGTGGAGTGGTCGATTATTTCAGCCCGCAGTTTCGCGACGCGGTCGATCAGGTCGCGACGCGCATCTGCGAACCGCTCGCCAAAGACCCATGGCTGCTCGGCTACTTCACCGACAACGAGCTCCGCTGGGGCAAGGACTGGCGCTCCAAAGAGAGCCTCCTGCAAAGCTACCGCAACATGCCTCCCGCTTCGCCCGGCGCCGCCGCGGCCGCGGCCTTCGTCAAAGCCCTCGGCCATGAACCCACCGAACCCGATGAGATGAAATTCGCCGGACTCATCGCCTCCGAATACGCGCGCGTCACCAGCGCTGCGATCCGCCGCCACGATCCCAACCACATGGTCCTCGGCTGCCGCTTCGCCGGATATCCGGGCGATGCCGTGATCCTCGCCGCGGGCGAATTCTTCGACGTGATCTCTTATCACAGCTACGATCCCAAGCCTCCGCTCGACCGCCTGCGCCAACTCACGCGCCTCACCACCAAGCCGGCCATGATCACCGAGTTCAGCTTCAAGGCCATGGATAGCGGCCTGCCCAATACCAAGGGCGCGGGCAAAGCAGTCGCCACGCAAGCCGATCGCGCCACTGCCTTCTCTGCATACGTAGAGGGACTCGCCGCGCTGCCGGAAGTAGTCGGCTATCACTGGTTCGAATACCGCGACGAGCCCAAGGAGGGCCGCTTCGATGGCGAGAACAGCAACTATGGCGTGGTCAAATCCGACTTCACTCCCTGGGACGTTCTGACCTCGCGCATGACCACCGTCAACGCCGCTCTCGAATCTCATCACGCCGCCGCGCCTTCCCTGCCGGATACTATCGACTTGCTCCCGCCCCCTGACCTGCTCGGCTGGACCAGCATCCCCATTCCGCCCGTCGCCGGACTCTCGCCCACGAAGCAATGGCGCGTGGATACCGCCGCACACACCCTGATCTGCAGCGGCGAGGGGGGCCACGAATGGCTGCGCTACGATCGCGAACTCGGCGATTTCGTGCTGCAAGTGGAGTGGCGCTTCACCCCGCGCGCTGCCGATGAGAAGCGCTACAACAGCGGCATCGGCCTCCGCCTCTCCAAATACGGCGAACTCTGGGTGCAGGCGCAGACCGGACTCGCCGGCGGCTATCTCTTCGGCGTCAATTTCCTCGAGGGTGCGCTCAAGACCTTCAACCTCAACAAGCAGATGACGGAGAATCGCGTCAAGCCCGCCGGTGAGTGGAACCGCTACGAGATCACCGTGCGCGGCGACCGCATCACGCTCGATGTGAATGGCAAAGTGGTGAGCGAACTCACCGCCTATGGCCTGCGCCGCGGCTACATTGGTTTTGAGGCGGAGGGTTACGAAATCACCTTCCGCAATCTCAAACTGCGCGAACTCGACTGATGCTCAGCTCGCGCCCAGCACGCCGTTGAGCGCCGCTTCCATGGCCGATTGCCGGGGCGCGTCCAGTTTCGCGCCCTCCGCCGATACGTAGAACACATCGATCGCCTTGTGCGCCTGCGTATCGATCGGCACCACTTCGATATTGCCGCCGTTGCCCGTGATTGCCGTCGCCACGTCGTAGAGCAGCCCCGGACGATCCTCGGCCACAATCTCGATCAGCGTCGCGCTGCCGCTGGCCTCGCCGTCGAAACTCACCCTTGCGGGGATGCGCGCCTTGCGGCTCGGCAGCGCCGGTTTCGGCCGGTTGCGCAAAAGCGCCGTCACGTCGAGTCTGCCGCCCAGCACCTTCTCCAGCGTGGCGTGCAACCGGTCGATCTCGCTCGGGTTCAAGTCCAGGGTGCGCCCCGGATCGGCGAACGTGAACGTGTCCAGAATCAGACTGCGTCGGTTTGCGAAGGCCTCCGCCTTCAGGATATTCATCCCGAACGAAGAGAGCGTCCCCGCAACCGAAGCGAACAACCCGCTGCGGTCGCGCGCGATCAGCGTGAGTTGCCGCCCCGTGTCCAGCCTGCGCAGCTCCACCGTCAGGCCGCGCCGCCGCCGAGTCTATTCGATTCCCGCAACCGCGCATTCCTACACAATTTCAAAGGGTCCTCCGCCATGAAGCAATACCAAAGGTGCACGCGGAGGCCCACCCCACGCTGTTCCGGTGCTTCGATAACTCGGCGGACCCCTTTGCCGGACATCAGTTTCACCCCGCCCCGCAATTCTAAGCGTCGCAGCCTCCGCGTCTCGCCCCACCCCCCGGTCACCGCAACATTCCAAACCCCGAAGCCCCGCATTTCCCGCCCTTTACCGCCCAAACCCAGTCCACCTGCCCCCACCCGCCCCATCGCGCATGCCATTGTAAAAGAGGCAGACCCGTTGCATCCGGGCCGCCAATTTGGGACATCATGTCCCAAATCAGCCGCCCCGAATCGCCTTAACTTGTTTGTTTGCAGCCAATCGCTCCGCAACTTCGGGACATGCAGGTCCCAAACGCGTCCCCCGTGCCGCCCTACTCCGCGCCCAGCACGTTTTTGAGCGCGGTTTCCATCGCCGATTGCCGGGGCGCGTCCAGTTTCGCGCCCTCCGCCGTTACGTAGAACACATCGATCGCCTTGTGCGCCTGCGTATCGATCAGCACCACTTCGATATTGCCGCCGTTGCCCGTGATTGCCGTCGCCACGTCGTAGAGCAGCCCCGGGCGATCCTCCGCCACAATCTCGATCAGCGTCGCGCTGCCGCTTGCCTCGCCGTCGAAACTCACCCTTGCGGGGATGCGCGCCTTGCGGCTCGGCAGCGCCGGTTTCGGCCGGTTGCGCAAAAGCGCGGTCACGTCCAGTTTGCCGCTCAGCACCTTTTCCAGGGTGGCGTGCAAGCGGTCGATCTCGCTCGGGTTCAAATCCAGCGTGCGCCCCGGATCGGCGAAGGTGAATGTGTCCAGAATCAGGCTGCGGCGATTGGCGAAGGCCTCCGCCTTCAGGATGTTCATCCCGAACGAAGAGAGCGTCCCCGCAACCGAAGCGAACAGCCCGCTGCGGTCGCGCGCGATCAGCGTGAGTTGCCACGCCGTGTCCAGACGGCGCAGGTCCACCGTCAGGCCCCGTTTCTGACTCCGCGCTTCCAGCGCCATGTGCTCGTCGATCTCCGCGTCGGTATGCGTGTGCAGGTAGCGTACCGGGAAGCCCTCCAGAAACGCCGTGCGCTCCGGCGAAAGCGTGGGCGTGGCCTCGATGCGCTCCGTCTGCAACTCGCGCGTCAGTTCGTTGTAGACCTTCAGGTACAACTGCCACAACTGCCCCGCGCGCCACGGCGTCATCGCCGTCGGATTCACCGCGCTGATATCGGCGTACGTGAGCAGCGTCAGCAGCTTCAGCCGCTCCACCGTCTCCATCTGATGCGCAACCTCGCGGATGGTCTGCGGGTCGAAGACATCGCGAGATTGCATTGCGGCCGAAAGTTCCAGGTGGCGGCGGATCAGGAAGATTACCGTTTCCTGCGCCGCGCGCGGCATCTGAATGCGGTTCATCGCCGGTTCCGCCAGCCGGATCGAGCCGGTCACATGGCCCTCATCCGGCGACCCTTTACCGCAATCGTGGAACAGCAGCGCGAACGCAAGCAGGCCCGGTTCCTTGATCTCGGCGAACAGGTCGCGGAAGCTCTTCAGCGGCCCTTCCTCGGCCGTGCGCAGAGCCCACAGATTCTGCAGCGTCACCAGCGTGTGCTCGTCCACCGTATAGCGATGGTAGAAATCGCGCACCACCAGGCATTCGATCTGCTCGAACTCCGGGAAGATCGCGGAGAGCACTCCCGCCTCGTGCATTTCGCGCGCAGCCAGGGGGGCGTGCGGCAGCGAGAAGAGTTCATTCAGCACCGGCCACAGGGGCTGCCGCGGCGAGTAGTAGTCGCGCAATTGCGGCAGGCGTAGCTCAACGCGTTGCTCGGCCTCGTAAGAGAGCGGCACCCCGTGCCGCCCCACGAACTCAAAGGCGCGCAGGGCCAGTGCCGGCTCCACCTCCAAACGCTGCGGAGACCGGAAGTGCACGCGCTCTCGCAACACACTGAACTCTGTATTGGAAACCCTTGACCGGAAGTCGCGGAGTTGCGAGAACAGAGAGTTCGAATGTGCTTCGTTCGATTCCAGGGCGCGAATCGCGGCCCGGTAAATCGTCCGCGAGTGGCGGTAATACTCACGCATCCACTGCGCCGTGTCCGCCAGATGCCACTCTTCGGCGAGCGTATCCTGGGCTTCGAAGTTCAGCAGGTTATTGTCGCGGCCGCTTTGGTAGTGCAGATGGCAGCGCAGCCGGGAAAGAAAACGGAAACTCTCCCGCAGGTCGCCAGCCGGGTCCGCGCCGCTCTCCCGCAACTGCTCCAGCCAGCAGACCAGCTGGAAATCGCGCAGCCCTCCAGGCGTCTCCTTGACGTTCGGTTCCAGATGGTAAAACGTGTCCGCGAATTTGTTGTGCCGCTCCCGCGTGAGCTGTGCCAGGTTGCGCACCAGCGCATCGCGATTGGCGCGGATGAAGCGCGGCAACCGGTCTGCCAGCCCGGCATACAGAATGCGGTCGCCGGTCAGGAAACGCTGGTCCAGCAGGCTCACGTTCAACTCCGCGTTGCCTTCGTGAACCTCCGCGCACTCTTCCGGCGTCCGCACGGAGTGGCTCATGCGCAGCCCCGCGTCCCACAGGTGTTGCAGGAATCGTGAGATCGCCTCTTTTCCCGCGATTGCCTGCCGCTCCGAAGCGAACAGAAGCAGCACGTCGATATCGGAGTAGGGGAACAGGTGCCTGCGGCCGTAGCCGCCCACCGCCAGCAGCGCCACATCGCCGCCAAGCGCCGGGAACAGCAGTTCGCCCGCAGCCTCAATCACGAGCCGGTCCACCTCCGCGCAGCGTTCCGCAAGCGCGGTGAAGGCGTCACCCGTGGCCAGGAACTCCTGGCGGATGCGGGACGCGCCGTCCCTAGATGGCTGATTCGCCGCGATCATCGTTGCGAATCCGGATTGCCTGTTGTACGTCGTAGACGAAGATCTTTCCGTCGCCAATCTTGCCCGTGCGCGCAGCGGCGATGATGGTCGTCACAATCTCCTCGGCTCGTTCCGCCGCCACTACCAGTTCCACCTTGACCTTGGGGAGCAAATCGACGTTGTACTCCTGCCCGCGGTAGACCTCTTTGTGTCCCTTCTGCCGGCCATGGCCGCGCACGTCGGTGATCGTCATTCCATCGATGCCGATGCTCTTCAGGGCTTCCTTGACCCCATCCAGTTTGAATGGCTGAATGATCGCCTCAATTTTCTTCATATGCTCACCCTAACAGGTCTCTGACGGAGAATTTCCGCCCGCGGCCCTAGCTCTCTAAAATGTAGCCTTCCTCGTTGTGCATGCTCAGATCCAGGCCATCACTCTCCTGTTCCGGAGTCGCCCTCAGTCCGACCGTGACATCGACAATCTTCAGAATCACCAGCGTGCCCACAATTGCCAGGACCCAGGCAATCGCCACGCCCAGAAGCTGATTCAGAACCTGCCCGCCGTTACCATCCACCAGCCCCAACGGCTGCACCTTGCCGGCCACCTTCAGCCCGTCGTTGATGGCGCTGGTCGCAAATACGCCGGTGAGAATCGCGCCCAGTGTTCCGCCCGCGCCGTGCACGCCGAAGGCGTCCAGCGCATCGTCGTAGCCGAACTTGTGCTTGATCCGCGTCACCATGAAGTAGCACATCACGCCCGCGCAGGCGCCGATCAACATGGCGGGGAACGGTTTGACGAAGCCGGAAGCCGGGGTAATCGCCACCAGGCCCGCCACGCAGCCGGAGATTGCCCCCAGCATGCTCGGCTTGCCGCCGTCCAGCCACTCTACCGCCATCCACGCCAGCATCGCCGCCGCCGCGCCGAAGTGCGTCGCCACAAATGCGCTCGTCGCCAGGCCGGAAGCCGCCAGCGCGCTGCCCGCGTTAAAGCCGAACCAGCCCACCCACAGGAGCCCCGCGCCAATCACGCTGATCACCAGGTTGTGCGGCTTCATGGACGCGTTCGGATAGCCGACGCGCTTGCCCAGATAGATCGCGCACACCAGCGCGGAAACGCCGCTCGTGATATGCACCACCGTGCCGCCCGCGAAATCCAGGCACGGGATGGAGCCGCCCGCGAATGCGTTCAACAGGCCGCCCTTGCCCCACACCATATGCGCCATCGGGAAGTAGACCACCAGCGTCCACAACACCGTGAATAGCAGCATCGCGCTGAACTTGATTCGTTCCGCGAAGGCCCCGGAAATCAGCGCCGGCGTGATGATCGCGAACATCAGCTGGTAGATCATGAACGTCGCATGCGGAATCGTCGCCGCATAATCGGCATTGGGCGCCGTGCCCACGCCGTTCAGAAATGCAAATTGGAAATTGCCGAAATAAGGAGCACTGCCGCCGAAGGCCAGGCTGTAGCCGGCCACGGCCCAGATCACCGTCACCAAGCCCATCAGCACGAAACTGTGCATCATCGTCGAGAGCACATTCTTACGGCGCACCAGGCCGCCATAGAACAGGGCAAGTCCGGGCGCGGTCATCATCAGCACCAGCGCGGAACTCACCAGCATCCAGGCATTGTCGCCTGCGCTTTGCGCGGATTGCGCGGCTGCTTCCAGGGCCGCGAGTTTCGCTGCAATCGGGGCAGGGATAGCGGCAGCGGTATCGGGTGCAGCCTGTGCCAGTAACGCCGGACAGGCCAGCAGACAGAGAAGGCCTTTTCTAAATTGGAGGTTCATCGAGGGACCAAATCCACGGAAATGAAAATACTTCCATTCATTCTCCCTCTCCCTTCGAAGACTCTAAAGATAGAACTTTCTATGTGCCGGATTGGTATTTTTTATACGCGGCTTCGCTCCCTGCGATAAAGATTCCTCAAGCACCCCTTCCCCGTGTACAATTTTGTTAAACCACAGGTGCACATGGGAACCGGCCTCATCAAGAAACCCGCGATCGACCAGCGTTACGCGCAGTTCAAGCTCTCCATTCGCGAATCGAAAATCCATCGCCGTGGAGTCTACGCCGAGGAACTCATCCCGGCGCATCGAAAGGTGATCGAGTATACCGGCGAGCGCATCAACCGCAAGGAGACCAAGCGCCGCGGCGACGGTCCCATCACCTACCTCTTCACGCTTGACGATTACTGGACTCTCGATGGAGCCGTGGGTGGCAGCGGCGCCGAGATCATCAATCACTGCTGCGACCCCAACATCCGCGCCTGGAACACCCGTGGCCATATTCTCTACATGAGCAAGCGCGTCATTCAGCGCGGCGAGGAATTGACCATCGATTACCGCTTCGCCAAGAACATCGAGAAAGTCACCTGTAAGTGCGGTTCGCCCAAATGCCGCGGTGTCATCAATCTGCTAAAGTAAGCGTCCAACCCATAAGGCCCGTCCATGAGGAGCCGCATGCCGAATACTCTCCGCTACCCTATCGCCCTGCTTGCCGCTGCCGCGTTGCTGTCCGCGCAGACGCCCTCTCCACTCGCGCAGCGCATCGCCGCCCGCGTCCGTCCCAATGATCTGAAGGCGGACGTCTCCTTCCTCGCCTCAGACGCGCTGCAGGGCCGCGCCACACCCTCGCCCGGCTTGGACATGGCCGCCGAATATATCGCCGCCCAGTTTCGCCGCGCCGGACTCGAACCTGTCGGTGACGATGGCTACTTCCAGACCGCCCATTACCAGACCGTGAAACCGGTCCTCGACGGCCTGACGCTGACCCTCGGCGCCGCCGCCGCGGGGCAGGGAACTGTGGCTATCCAGGAAGCCGTTGCCTCCGATCTCAACGCCACGTCCGCCTTCAAAGTCTCTCTCAGCGATGCCGCCGCGCTCGATGCCCTGACGCCCGAACAGGTGCGCGGCAAAGTGCTGGTCGTCGAAGTTGAGGATGTCGCTGCTGGTGCAGGTGCAGGCGCTGGTGCAGGCGCTGGTGCAGGCGCTGGTGCAGGTGCCGGTGCTGGTGCAGGTCGAGGAGGCGGTGGAGGCGCGGCCGCGTTTCAGGCCCAGCGCCGCCTCGCACCGCTCGCCACTAAACTCGAACCGGCTCTCATTCTGATCGTGCGCGGTTCCGCCCAACCCGCCAACCCCAACGCGCGCGCCCCCATGCGTGACGCCACCGCGCCCGCGCCCAAGACCGCCATCCTCACCGTTTGGGACAAGGCCATTCACGACGCCGTCGCTGCCGCCAAGCCCGGCCCCATGGAAGTTACGGTCTCCGCCCACATCGCCACACCCGCCGTGCAGAACGTCAACATCCGCAACGTCGCCGGCATCCTGCGCGGCGCCGACCCGCAACTCAAGGACACCTTCGTCATCGTCACCGGCCACTACGATCATCTGGGCGTGCGCCCCAACACCGCCGGCGATTCCATCTACAACGGAGCCAATGACGATGCCAGCGGCACCGCCAGCGTCATCGCCGTCGCCGCCGCGCTGACCAGCCTGCCGGAGAAGCCCAAGCGCAGCATCGTGTTCATCACCGTCTTCGGTGAGGAAATCGGCGGCCTCGGCGCACGCTGGTATACCGGGCACCCCATCTTCCCCATTGCCAGGACCGTCGCCGATATCAACCTCGAGCAGTTGGGCCGCACCGATGACAGTGAAGGCGCCAGGGTCGCCCAGTTCAACCTCACCGGCTTCGATTACACGGATATCGCCGCCACCTTCGCCAAAGCCGGCGCCGAGACCGGCGTGCAGGTGATCAAACACGAAAAGAACAGCGACTCCTTCTTCGGCCGCAGCGATAACGCCACCTTCGCCGATGCCGGAATCCCCTCCACCACCCTCTCCGTCAGCTACGTCTTCCCCGACTATCACCAGCCCGGCGACGAATGGCAAAAGCTCGATTACGACAACCTCGCCAAGGTGGATGCCACCGTCGCGTTGGGCGTGCTCGCCATGGCCAACAACGCCACGC
>CAIRBY010000675.1 GCA_903876865.1 uncultured Acidobacteriia bacterium | reverse complement strand
CTCCGGCCAGGCCCGTTTCGTCTACGATCTGGGCGAGGAGTGGCGGGAATTGACCGGCCTCCCCATGGTCTTTGCCGTCTGGGCCGGACGCAAAGGCGTGGTCACTCCCGAAATCGGCGACGCCTTCCGCGCCAGTTGCCGCTACGGGTTGGAGCACATGGATGAGATTGTGGCCGCCGAATCCGCCGCCCGCGGCTTTGCCCCGGACCTCGTCCGGGAGTACCTCACCCGCTACATCGTCCACGAATTGGGCCCCCGGGAGTACCAGGGAATGGAAATATTTCTCGAATATGCCCGTCTAGGGGGTATGGAGACGCGAAAACCGGTGACGCGAGTTTGACCGGAGTCCCGCCGTCCCATATACTAAAAGAACTACGATGTATATTCTGTTGTGGATTATTCATGTAATCGTGTGCCTGTTCCTGATCATTGTGGTCTTGCTGCAAAGCGGCAAGGCGGCGGATCTGGCGGGCGCATTCGGCGGAGCGGGATCGCAGACGGCGTTTGGCCCTCGCGGCTCGGCGACTCTGCTTTCGAAGGCGACCACGATCTCGGCCATCCTGTTTATGGTCACCTCTCTCTCGCTTTCGATCCTGGCTACAAGAAATGCGGGTCTAGGAACGTCCGTGCTGGAAACCGCGCCAAAAACCGCGCCCAGTAAGGCTGCGCCTCCGGTGCCGGTTACGGCCCCCGGTCAGCAACAGCCCGTTCCGCAGGGAACTACCGTGCCTCTGCCGATTCCGGCTCCTGCAACGGCCCCTGCAACAACCCCGGCGTCGCCTGCGCCGGCTAAAAAGTAGCACCCTGAACGCGGAGGTGGCGGAATTGGCAGACGCACTAGCTTGAGGTGCTAGCGGGAGAAATCCCGTGGGGGTTCAAGTCCCCCCCCCCGCACCATATTTATAATAAAGAAGTTAGCCGATCATCGGAGCAATCTGATGATCGGCTTTTTTTTTGATTGTTGAACCTCTTTTGAACCACTAACCGAGAATATCGGGCGTGCGGGACTGTTCTTCATCGAAGTTCGTCCGCCTTTAACCCTCGCCAATCGTATTGCTTCCGGTGCTACAATCGCCAGAAAGAGCGCAAAGTGGACGCCAAAAACACAACCTCCGCCAGATTCGCGTTGGAAGATCTTTGGCTCACACGCGTCTACGAAGCCCTGGCGACCTATAAGTCCGCAAGCGCGGAATTCACCCGGATTCTCACCGATCAGAAGTCTGCGCCGCTGCCCGCGCCGGATGGCTCCCTTTCCGTCCGGCAAGCCCGCATGGCGGAATCGTCGGCTCGCGCCGAGTACATGCGCATCATGAAGATCTTCGCCGATCTTACGATTCACGGCACCATCCCCGATTAAGTCCACCCTCTCCTCCCGTTCCTCCAGCTACACTCTGAGTGGAACACGCATAGCATCGCTTCCCATCGGTAGACCTATGACGAACGACCTCACTCTCTCGCGCCGCGGCTTCCTCCTCACACCCTCGCCGCCACGCTCCCCGCGCAGCCCCCGGCGCAACCGCCCGCATCGCTCGACCTCTTCGAAGCCAAACGCGGCGGCTACGCCCTCTACCGCATCCCCGGCCTCGTCGTCACCCGCCGCAACACCGTCCTCACCTATGCCGAAGCGCGCCGCCACACCGGCAGCGATTGGGACGATATCGATCTCATCCTCCGCCGCAGCACCGATGGCGGACGCACCTTCACCGCCCCGTGGACCCTGCCCCACATCACGGGCCTCGAGCGCAACCCCGTCGCGATCGAGCGCAAGCAGGGCCAGCCCGAGTGGCGCACCTACAACAACCCCGCCGCCATTGCCGCGCGCGATGGCCGCATCCACCTCCTCTTCTGCGCCGAGTACATGCGCGTCTTCTATACCAGCAGCCGGGATGACGGACGCTCCTTCACGCCGCCCGTCGAGATCACCGCCGCCCTCGAACCCCTCCGCGCCCGCTACCCCTGGCGCGCCGTCGCCACCGGCCCCGGCCACGGCATCGAACTCCGCAACGGGCGCCTGCTCGTGCCCGTCTGGCTCGCCCTCGGCACCGAAGGCAGCGGCCACGGACCTTCCGTCAACACCACCATCTATAGCGACGATCACGGCCGCACCTGGCACGCTGGCGAACTCGCCATCGCCGATCGCCCCGAGTT
>CAIRBY010000674.1 GCA_903876865.1 uncultured Acidobacteriia bacterium | reverse complement strand
CCGTAATAGAACTGCGGCGTGGGCAGCACGTCGACATCGCCCCACGTGTGGCGGGCTTTGGCGAACTTGAGGAAGACATCGGGGTACATCAGGTAGCTGAGCACTTCATCGTGCTTGGGCTTGCGCGCGATCTTCTTTTCGACGGCTGCCGCGGTGGCTTCGAGGTCGATCGCGGGCAGGAGTGCGCCGGGACGTCCGCGCTGCGGCTTGGCGCCCTTCAGGATGATCTTCTGGATCTGCTTCGGCCAGCCGCCATCGGGTTCGCCGAGCGAGCCCATGAACATATCGATCACGCTATGCGGCAGGGTGAGATTGTGGTCCGGCGTGAGCAGCGCGAACTGCTTCATGGTCATGTTGTGATTGACCAGGAAGATCGCCATATCGCCGACCACTTTGCTGGAGGGCGTGACCTTCACGATGTCGCCGAAGGCCAGATTGACCTCGGCATAGGTGCGCGCGAGTTCATGCCAGCGCGAGGCGAGGCCCATGGATTCGGCCTGCTCCTTGAGGTTCGTGTATTGGCCGCCCGGCATCTCGTGCAGGTAGACTTCGGCGGAGCCGGATTTCGGGCCGGTATCGAAGGGCGCGTAGAATTCGCGCACCACTTCCCAATAGTTGGCGCACTGCTGCAGCGCTTCCACATCGAGGCCGGTATCGCGTTTGGTGTGCTGGAGCGCGGCGACGATCGAGTTGAGGTTCGGCTGGCTGGTCCCGCCGCTCATCGAAGAGATGGCCGCATCGGCGACGTGCACGCCCGCGTCCGCCGCCTTGAGGATGGAGGCTGCGTTGAGGCCGCTGGTATCGTGGGTGTGGAAGTGGATGGGGATGCCGACCTCCTGGCGCAGCGCCTTCACCAACTTCTCCGCCGCGTAGGGACGGCAGAGGCCCGCCATATCTTTGATGGCGAGCACGTGCGCGCCCATGCGTTCGAGTTCCTTCGCCATCTTCACGTAGTAGGCGAGCGAATACTTGTCGCGCTTGGGGTCGAGGATGTCGCCGGTGTAGCAGATGGCGGCCTCGCAGACGGATTTGGTCTTGCGCACGGCGGCCATGGAGGCCTTCATGTTGGGCAGCCAGTTGAGCGAATCGAAGATGCGGAAGATATCGATGCCCTGCGCCGATGCCTCATAGATGAAGGCCGCGACGACGTTATCGGGATAGGCGGTGTAGCCCACGGCGTTGGAGGCGCGCAGCAGCATCTGGAAGCAGATGTTGGGCACGGCTTCGCGGAGCTTGCGCAAGCGCACGAAGGGGTCTTCGTGGAGGAAGCGCATGGTCACATCGAAGGTGGCGCCGCCCCACATTTCCAGGCTGTAGAGGTTGTGCAGCTTGTGCGAAACGAAGTTGGCGATGGCGAGCAGATCGTAGCTGCGCACGCGCGTGGCGAGCAGCGACTGGTGCGCGTCGCGGAATGTAGTGTCGGTGACGAGCAGGCGCTTCTGCTGCGCGGTCCACTGGGCGAAGCCCGCGGGACCGAGTTCGAGCAGCAACTGGCGCGTGCCCTTCGGCGCCTCGGAGGGATCGTGCGCGGGCACCGGCGCGGGGCTGAGGCGGGTAGGCGCGGCCTTGCCGGAGACGGCGGGGTTGCCGTTCACAATCACGTCGGCAAGGTAGCTGAGGATCTTGGTGGCGCGATCCTGGCGCGCGGCGAAGCGGAAGAGTTCGGGGGTGTCTTCGAGCCAGCGCGTGCTGACGTTGCCGGCCTGGAAATCGGGATGGTTGACCACATTTTCCAGGAAGGGGATGTTGGTCTTGACGCCGCGCACGCGGAACTCGCGCAGGCTGCGGTCCATGCGTTCGCAGGCGTGGCTGAATTCGCGGCCCCACGCGGTGGTCTTGACGAGCAGCGAATCGTAGAAGGGCGTGATCACGGCGCCGGAGTAGGCGCTGCCGCCATCGAGGCGGATGCCGAAACCGGCGGGCGAGCGGTAGGTGTGGATCTTGCCGTAATCGGGCACGAAGCCGTTGGCGGGATCTTCGGTGGTGATGCGGCATTGCAGGGCGTAGCCGTAGAGCGGCACCTGCGCCTGCGGGGGGAGGTTCATTTCCCGGCCGTGGAGTTCGAGGCCCTGCGCCACCTGAATCTGGCAGCGGACCAGATCGATGCCGGTCACCATTTCGGTGACGGTGTGCTCCACCTGAATGCGCGGGTTGACTTCGATGAAGAACCACTCGCCGGTATCGGAATCCACCAGGAATTCCACGGTGCCGGCGTTGTAGTAGCCGGCCGCGCGCGCGAGTTGCACGGCGGCATCGGCGAGTTCGCGGCGGATGCGCTGGTCGAGGCCCGCGGCAGGGGCCACTTCGACCACCTTCTGATGGCGGCGCTGCACGCTGCAATCGCGTTCGTAGAGGTGGAGGATGTTGCCGTGGCGATCGCCGAGGATCTGGACTTCGATGTGCTTGGCGCGGCGCACGAAGCGTTCCAGAAAGACCGCGTCGTTGCCGAACGCGGCGGCCGATTCGCGGCGCGCCTCTTCGAGTTTGCCGGCGAAATCCTCTTCGCGATCGACCACGCGCATGCCGCGTCCGCCGCCGCCGAAGGCCGCTTTGATGATGAGCGGATAGCCGATTTCGCGGGCGATTTTGGCCGCCTGCCGGGGATTGGTGATGGCCTCTTCGGTGCCGGGGACGCGCGGGATGCCGGCCTGTTGGGCGAGGCGGCGGGCGGCGGTCTTATCGCCGAGCAGATCGAGCAGGTCGGCGGAGGGGCCGACGAAGGTGATGCCGGCGCGCTCGCAGGCGCGCGGGAGGGCGGGATTTTCGGAGAGGAAACCGTAGCCGGGGTGGATCGCGTCCACGCCCTTCTCTTTGGCGAGGGCGACGATGCCTTCGACATCGAGATAGGCCTCGACGGGGCCTTTGCCCTCGCCGATCAGATAGGCCTCGTCGGCTTTGAAACGGTGGAGCGCGAGGCGATCTTCCTTGGAGTAGATCGCGACGGTGCGCAGGCCCAACTCATTGGCGGCGCGCAGAATACGAATGGCAATTTCACTACGGTTTAATGCAAGAAGTTTTTTCATGGGGACGTGCGTGGATGATCGACTACTTTTTGAGGATAACAGGCGGACGGGGGCGATGAAACCGCGGCCCGCCGAGCTAGTTCGCCGAGGGGGCTTTATCCACGTGGTCCACGACCACGCGTTCGATCGGGAGCTTGCGCGTGTCGAGGGTCAGGCCGCCTTTGGGCGCGGCGCCTTTGCGTACGCCGCTCTCGGCGATGGGGCCTTGCGGTCGGGTCTCGGCAGCGAAAGAGTAGACGCCCTTCAGCCCGGTTTCATCCATCACGGGATGGTACAGATACCGCGTGAGCGGGACGGCGCGACAAACTTGCGGGATACAAGCCAGAGACCGGGCTACACAATGGCAGTCGTGGCCCGCTGGGCCGCGTCGCTGGCCGCCGGCATCGCGAGCACGCGCGAAAGCTCGGAGAGTTTGGCTTTGAGTTCGACCGTGAGCCCTGGGGGAAGAACTGCGACCCGGCATTTCGCGATTGTCCCGGACGACTTCCTTAAAGCAGTAAGGGCAGCGGATCGCCGCGTTGTAGCTCGCGGATTCAGGATCAGTCTGCGGTCATTCTACGCTAATGCCGCGTTTTTGCCGTTAACGGAAAATTCCCGTCCTTAAGAACCGTCGTCACCGGAGTTCTACTGTTCCTGGGCGGGAAGGCGTTGACGCCGGAGCAAGGTCCAATGCCCGTCGTCCCATCGGAAATCGTAGGAATAGCAGGGATCGTCGAGCGAGAGTCGGCTCGGCTCGGCTGGGCACGCCTTCATCTTGAAGAGGCGGCTCGTGAGCCGATACTCTACTTCCGCGATGCCGCCCCGGAACATCGGCAGGCCGATCCGTTGATTGCCGAGACGCCCCATGGCCAGAGGAGGGTTATCAATCTTGCCCGTGTGGGCATCGACGAAGACCATCATCGCGCACCCCGTCCCGCAACCCCAGCGCACTGCGATTATACGTCCTGCGAAGTTAGGCCCCTTGGTTTCCGCCCCCTCGCGAAAAACGCCCCAGTTCTTCTCGATCCCATCGCGAATGCGTGTACGGTACATTCGGTGAACCGGATCGGTAATCTTCGGCTCTACGGGCCTCGACTGGAATACCTCGTCCGCTGGATGGTCTTCAAACCTAAAAGCGCTGCGATTTCGCTGCGCGAATGAGCTTGCTGTCAGGAAACACCAGAACACACCCGCGCCAAACACACACCACCGAGTACACACGATCCTATTCTCGCGCCGCTTGCCGTTTCCACCAAGTGCTTGCGAAGTGGGCTAAGTAGCGGAACAGAGTGGATGCGGTGCTATAATGGGGTGGTTCTGCCCTGGGTAGGTCAGGTTTTCCTCATGTTCCTTAGTGTCAAAGAGTTGGAGATACGGAAGATTCGTTTCGACGAAACTTTCGCCCCACGGCAGATCGATTTCACAGGTGAAGACTTGGTGCAGGGTACCCCCTTGCATGCCACCGGGACAGCGGAGTTGCTGCCGGAATCGGGCGGCCAGTTGCGCGTTTCGGGAAGTTACGCCGTGGAAATGGAGGCGCAGTGCGACCGCTGTCTGGGACGCGCGCGTTTCCCGCTGGAAGCCGTTTTCGATCTGTACTATCAGCCTGCCTCGGATAGCCCGAGCGAGGATGAAGTGAAGATCGACGAAGGCGAGGCGGAAATCGGGTTTTATGAGGATGGCCTGGAGTTGGAGGATGTCCTCCGCGAACAGGTCATGTTGGCCCTGCCGATGCAGCGGGTTTGCAGTGAATCCTGTAAGGGAATCTGCCCGACCTGTGGCAAGAGCCGGAACGAGGCAGCTTGCGATTGCCAGCCGGAAGCCGTGGCGGATCGCTGGAGCTCCCTTCGAGATTTAAAGCTTTAGTACCCTGAGACATTAGGGTCGTCCGGAAACCGGACGGCGAACGAAATTTGTTAGAGGTAGAGATATGCCGAATCCCAAACGTAGACACTCCAAGAAGCGGACGAGCACCCGCCGGGCGCACGATGCGCTGAAGGCCAGCGGCCTTTCGGAGTGCCCGAACTGCCACGAGCCCAAACTGCCCCACCGGGTTTGCCCCAAGTGCGGCCAGTACAAGGGCCGTGAAGTTCTCGAAGTGGTTGCGGAGTAAGCCCGTCCCGACATGCTGACCATTGCGCTGGATGCAATGGGCGGAGATCACGCCCCGAAAGCCGAAGTAGAAGGGGCGGTTCGAGCCGCTGGTACTTTGGGCGTAAAGGTCCTCCTCGTCGGCCAGCAAGATGTGGTCCGGCGGGAGTTGGAACAGTACGATGGCTACCGCGATTTACCCATAGAGATCGTTCACGCCAGCGAGCGCGTCACGATGGAAGACAGCGCTGCTAAGGCTGTACAAACCAAGCGGGATAGCTCCATGCGAGTGGCCTCTCGCCTGGTGCGCGACGGGTGTGCCCAGGGATTCGTCTCGGCCGGAAACACCGGCGCCGTGATGGCCACGGCGAAGATTGTGCAGGGCGTGGTGCCCGGCGTGAAACGTCCCGCCCTGATGGGCATCTTCCCCACGGTGGCCGGCAACCCGGTAGTGCTGGTGGATGTGGGCGCGAACGTGGATTGCAAGCCCGAAATGCTGGCGCAGTTCGCCGTCATGGGTGACATCTACTCGCGCAACATTCTGCGCCGCACGAACCCGCGCGTCGGCATCCTCTCGATTGGCGAAGAGGAGCACAAGGGTAACGAACTCACGCGTGCCGCCTTCCCGCTGCTGAAGGACCTCCACATCAACTTCATTGGCAATGTCGAAGGCGGCGATATCTACGGCGGCACCGTCGATGTGATCGTTTGCGATGGCTTCATCGGCAATGTCGCGCTCAAGGTCAGCGAAGGCCTGGTGGATATGTTCAAGAAGTTGCTGCGCGAATCCCTGGAAGCCACGATCAGCGGGAAGATCGGCTACGCGCTTTCAAAGAACGCCCTCAACAGTTTCCGCAAACGCCTGGATTACTCCGAATACGGCGGCGCGCCCCTGCTCGGGGTCCGCGGCGGCTGCATCATCTGCCACGGACGCTCCAACGCCAACGCGATCAAGAATGCGATCCGCGTGGCGGCCGAATTCTCCGGCGGCAAGGTCAATCAACAAATCGAAGAAGAACTCCTGCGCATCGGCAAAGCCGGAGTGTAACGTAGAGATTCGCGGAAGTCTTTTCGGATTTCGGGCATCTAACTCTGGAGGCGCGTCATGTTCAGATCGACCATCCCTTATCTATTTCTCCTCGCTTCCGGGCTAGTGGCCCAGGAACCGCAGCCCGCCAAAGACCAGCACGTCACCTGGAAGGTGAGTGTCGAACCGGCATCCGCCGCACCCGGCAGCAAAGTCCTGTTGCACATGGCCGTGCATGTGGAGGACGGGTGGCATCTCTATTCCATGTCCACGCCGGCGGCAATCCCGACTAAGATCCAAGTCGCGCCCACACCGGCCATTGGCGGCGTGCGCGCATTCCAACCCCCGCCGCACCGTGCGTTTGACGCCAACTTCAACTCCGACACCGAAACCTACGAAGGCGATGTTGCGTTCCTGCTCGAACTCACTCTCGCTAAAGATGCGCCCGCCGGACCGGTTGCGCTGGCTCTCTCGGCGCGCTACCAGACCTGCAACGCCAAGAGTTGCGTGCCCTCGAAATGGAGCGGCAGCGCGAGCGTGACGGTTGATGCCGCGGCGACGGCCCCCGCGCCGGTGATTCCGGCCGGCTACGCCGAGCCCTCCGCTACCTCGAACCCCGCGGCGACGCCGGGAACCGCACCTGCAGCGCCGGCGCAGAGCCTAGCCGCGTTTCTCGCGGTGGCTTTCGGCTTCGGCCTCGCCAGCATCTTCACCCCGTGCGTCTTTCCAATGATTCCGATCACGATGTCGTACTTTCTCAACCGCCCCAGCGGCGGCAGGAAAGAGAGTATCGTGCAGGCGGCCGTGTTCTGCCTCGGTATCGTGGTGCTGTTCAGTGGACTAGGTCTTGCGACCACCGCTATACTCGGGCCTTTCGGCGTGGTCACGCTCGGCTCGAACCCGTGGGTCAACGCGTTCATCAGCGCACTGTTCATCGCTTTCGGCCTGAGTCTGCTGGGCGCCTTTGAGATTACGATTCCCTCTTCGATTCTGACGCGGCTCAACAAGTCGGCGGATCAGGGGGGCTATGCCGGCAGCCTGCTGATGGGGCTCACGTTTTCGCTCGCGTCGTTTGCCTGCGTCGGCCCGTTCGTGGGCACTCTGCTGGCCGCAAGCGTCTCTGGCGGTACAACCCGTCCTCTGATCGGCATGGTGACGTTCGCCACCGGACTGGCGCTGCCCTTCTTTCTGCTCGCGGTCTTTCCGGGCTACCTCAAGCGCATGCCGCGCTCGGGCGGCTGGATGTCACGCGTGAAGATCGTGATGGGCTTCCTCATTCTGGCGTTCAGCCTGAAATACCTGAGCAGCCTGGATCAGGTGCTGCAATGGGGCTTCCTCACGCGCGAGCGTTTCCTGGCCGCGTGGATCGTACTGTTTGCGCTCGCGGGGCTCTATCTGCTGGGCTTCCTGCGCATGGAAGGCATCAAGACCGATGAACCGGTGGGCCTGAGCCGCCTGCTCCCCGGCGCGGCGCTGCTGGTCTTTGCGCTGAGCCTGGTCCCGGGAATGTCCGGGGGCAAACTTGGCGATCTGGACGCCTTCGTTCCCGTGTCAGAGGTCTCGACGTCCGCTTCCGGTAGCGGCGCCGCGGGCGGCGAAGCCAATCTGGTGTGGATGAAGAATCAGTATCGCGCGGCGCTGGACCGCGCCCGCGCCGAAGGCAAGATGGTGCTGATCACCTTCACCGGCTACGCCTGCACCAACTGCCACTGGATGAAGGCCAACATGTTCACGCGTCCGGAGATCGGGGCGGTGATGAACCGTTTCGTACTGGTGGAACTCTACACCGATGGCACCGACGCCGAATCCGAGGCCAATCAGAAATTGCAACTCGCCATGGTGCAGACTGTCGCGATTCCGTATTACGCGATTGTCGATCCGAACGAGAAACTGGTTGCCACGTTCCCCGGGCTCACCAAGGACTCCAACGAGTTTCTCGGCTTTCTGAATCACGCGCCGGCAGTCGCTGCGCCGGCTGCCACAGCAGTCGCGTCCACAGTCGCACCCGTGACGGCGCCTGCCGCCGCGGTGTCTTCCTCTAATTTGCCGCAGGCGACCAAGCTCGAAGGCGGTCCGCTCGATACGGCGTCGCTGAAGGGCAAGATCGTGGTGGTCAACTTCTGGGCGACGTGGTGCGTGCCCTGCATTCAGGAGATTCCGAGCTTCAATAAATTGCACAAGGACTTCGCGGCGCAAGGCGTCGCCGTGCTCGGGATCGCGATGGATGACGAAGGCGCGGAACGGGTTCAGCCTTTCCTCAAGAAGCACCCGATGGAGTACCCGGTCGGGTTGGGCAGCGAAGCCCTCAGCAAGAAGTACAACCTGGAGCAACTGCCTGTCACGCTGGTCTTCGACCGCAGCGGCAATCAGGTGAAACGTTTCGAAGGCTTCACCCCGGAAGCCGATCTGCTGGCCGCGCTCAAAGCCGCGATGTAATCAGGCGAGGAGTGCGAGGGTGCGCGAGTCGGCGCGCCCGGCGAAATGCTTTTGCAATGCCTCTGCGAAGGGCTTGTCCGCAGGGGATGCCTGCGCGAAGAGGGTCATGCTGGAGCGGAACTTCAGGTCGTCCGGCGTGCCGAAGATCTGGTGGATGGAGCGCTCTTCAAGCTGATTGACGAGTTGCGTGCACTCGTGCAGGCGCGGTCCAAGTAGGGCGTGACCGAGGTAGGCTTGCGCCTCTTCGATGCCGGAGATGGCGAAGCGTTGCGCGGTGGCGGTGAAGCCGAGTCCGCGCAGTTGAGGAAAGATGAACCACATCCAGTGGCTGGTCTTGCGGCCACTGCGCAATTCGGCGCAGACCTCGTGGTAGACGCCGCTCTGCGCGTCCACGAAGCGCCGTAATTCAAAGGGATCGGCCACAGCTGTACTCCTACCGCGGCGGGGCGGCGGTCGAGGGTGGCGTGGGGACGCCGTCGATGGTCTTGGGTTCCATCACTTCGCTGCGGGTGCCATCGGGATCATAGAGGTTCATCTGGCGTTTGCGGTTGATGCCGGTCTTGATGTCGAGCGGCTTGGTGTAGCCAGCTTTGGCCTTGCGGGTTTCGAGTTGCGCGCCGGCCTGCTCCACGCTGGCGACTTCGAGGCAGATGTGGTGCTGCGTGCCCAGTTGAGAGAGCGAGGGCTTCTCATCGTAGAGCATGAGTTCGATGTAATCGTCGCTCTCCGGGAGTTTCATGTTGACCCAGCTGAGCACTTTGCCATCTTTGCTGCCGCGCCAGAACTCCTGCAGGCCGAGGATCTCGCCGTAGAATTTCAGCGCGGGCGCGAGCGTGCCCACATTGATGCCGACATGCGCGATGCGCGTGGAGATGCGCGGACCGTCCATGAACTTGCCCTTCTCCCGCATAGTGAAGCCATCGGGCTCATACTGGACGATTTCGACCTGGTGCCCGTCGGGATCTTTGATCATGAAGTTGGAGTTCTTCGTGCGGCCCTTAGGGACCTGATCGGGCACCTTGACGCCCTTGGAACGGAGGTAGGCGCGCATCTGCTCGGCATTTTCGACCTCGAGGGCGATGTGCTTGAGGCGATCGGTGCCGGGCTCGGTTTCGGGGGAGAGTTCGATGTACTGGCGGTCGTTGATTTTGATGAAAGAGATCGCCACGCTGCCATCGGCATTATCGAGCTTGAAGGCCTGCTGGTAGCCGAGGAAGTTCTGGTAGAAGGCCGCCGATTTCTGGAGGTCGTGGGCGGAGAGCGCGATGTGGGCCACACCGGTGATTTTCGGGCGCGCGGGAGCATCGGCCGCGGGCAGCGCCGCGGCGGTGAGAAGGGTAAGGGCGATCAGCGTTTTCATTTCGAGCCTTTACTGGGCGAGAGTGACTTGTTCCACTTTATAACCGCGCTGCCGGAGCAGTTCGACGACGCCATCTTTGCCAACCATGTGGGCTGCGCCTGCGACCAGGAAGCCCTGCTCTTTGCCTTTGAGGAACTGTTCGGCGATGTCCGCCATATGCGGGTTGCGATCCCCGAGCATGGCCTTATTCAAGCTCTCGGGCGACTTTGCCATGGATTCGCGAACCAGTTTGTCGACGCGTACGGGATCGCCGCTCATCCACGCCTCTTGCAGTTTCTTCGCTTCGGCGAGCGAATCCTGGACGATCATGGATTCCAGGTACTGATCGAGCATCTGGTCGGTGATGCTGGAGAGGAGCTTGAGTTGCCACTCGGCGGATTCGAGTTCGACGATGCGCTTCCTGCTCTTTTCCGCCTTATCGAGGAAGTACTTGTCGATGCCGAGACCGGCTTCCATGCCGTTGCGCATCATGGGGAGGGTGGCGACCATCATGCTGGCCATCCACGGCTTCATCTTCGCCATGGCCGCGGCGGGGAGGCCGAATTTCTCGCAGAACGCTTCCAGGCGTTTGCGGTTGTCTTTGCTGATGTGGTCCCAGAGCGTGTCGTCGCCGGTGTACATGCCGTTGGCCATGACGAAGCCCTGCATCTTGGCCTGATCGACGTGGTTGATGTCGACTTCGACGATGAGCGCAGAGGATTTCTCGAAGGCGTCTTCGAGTTCTTTCGGCAGCGGGTACATTTCCTTGGAGCCGAGATGGACGGAGCCGAGCAGGTAGGCGGTGTTGTCCGCGGAGGAGACTTTCCAGAAGAGCGCCTTGCGGATGGGGGTGGCGGATGCGGCGGGCGGCGCGGTGGGCTTCTGCGCGGCGAGTTGCGAGGCGGCAACCAGGCCGGCAACCAGGCCGGCAACCAAGGCGGGAACGAGCTTGGGCGCGATGCGGGTGAGACGTCTGTTCATAAGGCTCCTTCGAGTCTGCGTAGGCCTTCCGCGAACATCTCGTGATTGACGCCCATGCCGATGCGGAAGAAGTCGAGCATGCCGAAGAAGTGGCCGGGGACGGCGGACGTTTCCTGCTCCGCGCGCAGGCGGGAGAGGAAGTTCGTGACCTCACCGTGGTGAAGGTGGAGGAACGAGGTGGTGCCCCACGGGGTGCGCACGGCGCTGACGCCACGCGCGCGATCGAGGAATTGGTTGAGGAGCAGGCGGTCGGCGTCCACGATGCGGCGGAAGCGCGCGCGCACCATTTCGAGTTGCTGGAAGACGGCGACGCCGAGGAGTTCGCCGGGGTGGACTGGGGTGGCGGCGAAGAGATCGTTGAGGCGCCACATGGCGCGGGCCACGTCGGGTTGAGCGAGAATCCAGCCGCAGCGAATGCCGCTGACGCCGTAGACCTTGGTGAGGCTGCTGGTGATGATGAACTCCGGTCCGAGGTGGAAGGCGGAGGGCGGAGTGTTATCGTAGACGGCGTCTAGATAGACCTCATCGACGAGGACGCGCGCGCCGACGGAGCGCGCGATCGCACCCACTTCGCGAAGTTCGGCTTCCCCGGCGAGGACGCTGGAGGGGTTGTGGAGGTTGGTGACGACGATCAGGCGGGTACGCGGGGAGACGGCGCGGCGGACGGCTTCGGGATCGAGCGCGAAGCCGGATTCGGGGGTGCGGGCGAAGCGTTTGACGGTGGCGCCGACGTACTCCAGCGAATCGACGAGGAGGCCGTAGGTGGGGGTCTCGATGACGACTTCATCGCCGGGTTCGAGCAGGGTGGCGAAGGCGAGGTAGTTGGCGCCGGAAGTGCCGGCGGCGGTGACGACGCACTGCGGGTCCACGCCCTGCCGGTCCGCGATGGCGCGCTGCAGGGGCGCGTAGCCATAGCTGTTCTCGCCATTGATTTCGAGGGGCGGCAGCACGCCCAGTTCGCTCAAGGGGAAGGCGCCGACGCCGCTGGTGGCCAGGTTGTAGCGGGCGCGGCTCTGCGTCTTCGCCCAGTTCATGTACTCAGATTGTTTTTTTCGCATTGCGGCGCCAAAGCCAGTAAACGGGAAGCCCTGTGAGCATGATGCCCCATCCGCGCGCGCTGTTCAACGGGTCGGTGAATACGGTGCTGGCCACGATGGCGACGCAGGCGGCGACGAAGAGCGCGGTGGTGTAGGGGTGTCCGGGAGCGCGGTAGATCTTGCCGCCGGCGGGTGCGCGGCCCTCGCGGCGGAAGAGGAAGAGGGCTCCGGCGGCGAGGGAGAAGGCGATGAAATCCACGCTGACTTCGTAGTTGAGAATCTGTTCGTACTTGCCGGAGAAAGCGATGGCGGTGGCCGCGATGCCTTGCAGCACGATGGCCGTGACGGGCGCGCCGGTGCGGGAACTGAGGCGGCCCACGCTTTCGAAGAAGAGTCCGTCGCGGGCCATGGCGTGATAGACGCGGGGCGCGGTGAGCATGCCCTGGCTGAGGAAGCCGAGGGTGGAGATGGCGATGCCGACGGCGATCCACCAGGCGCCGCGTTCGCCCATGGCGGCGCGCATGACGGCCGAGGCGGGCGTGCGGGTGGCGGCGAGACCTTCGGGTCCGAGGACCTTGAGGCAGACGAAGTTGACGGCGAGGTAGAGGACGACGACGCCGGAGACGCCGAGGATGAGGCCGCGGGAGAGATCGCGGGCGGGGTTGCGCATTTCTCCGGCGACGAAGGTGGAGGTCTGCCAACCGCCGTACGCGAAGGCGACGGGGATTACACCCGCACCGAGCGCGCCGAGGAGGCCGAGGGAGACGGGGCGGTCCAGCAGGGGGAGGGGATGAATGACGCCGCCGCCAAGCCAGGCGCCGGCGATGACGAGTGCAGCGATTGCTCCGGTTTTCATGAGCATGAGCGCGCTTTGCACATTGCTGCCGGCGCGCGCGCCGAGGCAGTTGACGGCGGTGAGGCCGAGGAGGACGGCAGCGGCGATGGCGCTATCGCTCCAGACAGCGCCGGTGATTTCGCGGTAGTAGCGGGCGAAGGTGACGGCGACGGCGGCCATTCCGCCGGTCTGCGTGACGAGGAGCAGGACCCAGCCATAGACGAAAGCGACGGCGGGATGGTAGGCCTCGCGCAGGTAGAGGTATTGGCCGCCTGCGCCGGGCAGGCGGGTGGCGAGTTCGGCCCAGATGAAGGCGCCGAGCATGGCAAGCGCTCCGCCGAGCAGCCAGACGCCGAGGATGAGGAAGGGCGTGTGGACTTGTTTGGCTACGACGCTGGGGTTCATGAAGATGCCGGAGCCGACGATGCCGCCCATGACGATCATGGTGGCGTCGAAGACTCCGAGTTGGCGTCGCGGTTTGGTCGCTTCCAAGGCTGTAGGCTAGCACGAACCTGTTCGCACGAAGTGGTTTCCGGCCCTCGAATTGCTACACTGAAGTCAGTCCATGCCGGAATTCTGTACCTGCGGAGCGCAACTCCCGCCCGAATCGCTTTTCTGCCACAAATGCGGCAAGCCACAGCGTGATATCCCCGAACCGGGTGTGGATCCCGATGCGGAGCCGGAGCCTGCGCCGGAAGTAGTGGTGGTGGTCGAAGCGGTTGCGCCGCAAGCGCTGCCGCTGAACTTCCACAATCCCGTGGCGGTGCGCGTGGCGGGTACGGTGGCGCTGGTGGCCACGCTGCTCAGTTGGATTCCGGCGCTGAATCTCTTCTTGTGGCTGGGCGCTGGATTTTCCGCGGTGATTCTCTACCGGCGCCGCACGGGAACGCCGCTGAACGTGAGGGCGGGGGTGCGATTGGGCTGGATCACGGGCGTGATCATGTTCGTGATTACGACCGTGATTTTCACGATGACGGTGGTGCCGATGGCGGCGAACGGCGGCATCGCGGATCTGTTCCGGCAGCAGTTCAAGAATGCGACCGATCCGAATGTGCAGGAGGCGATGCGGATGCTGGAGAGCAATCAGGGCATCATCGCGATTCTGCTGATGATGCTGGTGATGCTGTTCGTGTTCATCACGCTGCTGAGCATGGCGGGCGGCGCGTTGGGGGCGAAGTTCGCGGGGCGGAACCAGTCCACCTAGCGCGCGGACTGCGGCCGCCGGGCGCTTTGCGCCAGGTAGTGCTGGTCCAGAGCCTGTCTGACCAGAGTCTTGATCACGGCCTGCCGGCTGACGTTGAGGTCTTTCGCGGCCTGGTCCAATTCTTCCAGCATGCTGGCGGTGACGTCCACATTCAGACGTTGAATCGGTTGAACCATGCGGCCCTTACCCTCAAAGAAAGCGGAAATGTCCTTGCCCTGATCGGCCAAACGCGCGATCGCCTCGGCGGCAACGGGCTTGACCGGCTTACGAATTTTCTTCATACACCCTGACCTCTTCTCTGGTCGATCTCCACAAGGTGACGAGGTGCAATACCTCGCCCTCCGCATCTTCCCGGATTTCAAAGATTACGGAGTACAAGCGGCTCTCGACCCAGCCGATTGCGACATACTGCTCCGGCACATCCGAGCGGCGGTCCAGCCAGTAGGGGCGGCTGAACAACTCTTGCGCCTCCTCAAAGCCGATTCCGCGCCGGGGATTGGCCCGCAGGCGTGCGCTCTTTCGAGGATCGAAAGTGAAACGCATC
The DNA here is from genome assembly GCA_903876865.1 of uncultured Acidobacteriia bacterium. Classification (GTDB taxonomy): domain Bacteria; phylum Acidobacteriota; class Terriglobia; order Bryobacterales; family Bryobacteraceae; genus Solibacter. Next base: position 15,842 of record CAIRBY010000674.1, on the reverse strand, counting down.
TGATGTAACTGTTATACCACTCTGATCCGGTGCCTAACGGCCGAACTGCGAGGGGGCTGTCAGCTGGTGAACCGGGACTACTACCGGACACTCGAAACGTCCTTCGCGCAACTGGTCTCGTGGCGGGAGCAGCGCCACATTGTCCAAGTGAAACGCGGCGACGTCGATAACGTCCGCTATTGCCTGGAAGGGAACCGCGGCCTCTGCCGTTACAAACGCGAAGCGCTGGTATCTAGTGCGGAAGATCGTTTCCAGCCGTTCCCCGAGGGCAGAGTGATTCAACGGTTCGCCATTGATTTGCAACTGGCCGGAGGCGATGACTTCAATCACAACGATCCGCCGGTCGTCCATTCCGCAGGGGCCAAGCTTGGCGAGTCGCAGCATGTAACACGCGGATCCGTCCGGAGTGGCGGGAGTCAGGATCAGCGCCAACAGCATTGCCGCCAACGGGGCCGCGACCAACCTTGCCGGGAACTTCACTGTTTTGTTTAGACGCCGGAACTCGCACTGTGTTCCAGGCTGATCTTACCTTCTGGAGGCCTTGAGCACTTTGCCGGAGGGCTTTTCGGCGTAGCGTTTGACTACGGCGACTCCGGCGAAGATCACGAGCATCGCGGCGGTTTCGCGCCAGCCGAAGGGTTCGCGGTAGAAGAGCCAGCCGAGGGCGACGGCGACCACTGCGTTGACGTAGGGGTAGATGGAGACGATGGCGACGGGCAGTTTGTCCATCGCGTAAACGTAGGCGCTGTAGCCGACGAGCGAACCGAACGTCACCAGGTAGATGAGGGCGGAGACGCCGCGCGTGTTCCAGTGGATGGTCAGGTCGCCGGAGGCGAAGGTGATCGGAATGAAGGCGAGTCCGGCGGCGAGTTGCTGCACGCCACCGGCGACTACGGAGTGGGCCTTGCCGGCTTTGCGGCGTTGGATGATGGAGCCGAAACTCCAGCCGGCCATGCCGAATTGAAGCAGCAGGAACCCGATGATCAGCCCGTGGCTGACGCCGCCCGAACCGGCGTCCGGAGCGAAGAGTAGCGCCGCCCCGGCGAGGCCGATGAACATGCCGCCGATGGTGGGCGCGTGAAGGCGCACGCCGCCTGGTAGGAGGGCCTCCACGCCGACCATCCAGAAGGGGGAGATGGTGACTATCAGGCCGGCGATGCCGCTGGGGATCATGGTTTCGCTGGCTACGAGGGCGCCGTTGCCGATGCCGAGGGTGAGGAGGCCGCTGAAGCAGGCCCACCCGAGTTCGCGGCCGCGCGGCAGGTGCAATCCGCGGGCTCGCGCGAAGGCCAGCGTGATGCTGCCAGAGATAATGTAGCGCACGCACACCAGCAGCATGGGCGGAAAGGATTCGAGTGCCATGCGAATCCCCAGATAGGTGGTGCCCCAGAAGAAGCACACGGCTGCGAGTGCGAGGTAGGCCTTAAATAAAGGGTGGCGGGACAACTTTCAGCGTATCACCGCTGGTACGCAGTCTTGCGCACGCCGCTCCACTCTTCACTCATCACGATGGAGTTGGCGGGGTTGCGGGGGTCGAACTTCACGGCCATGGAGGTGATGTTGTTGAAATCCACCGGGGCGGTCGTGGCGAAACGGGAGACGTCCTGGGAGGCGGTGTACTCGACGCCGCGGACGGCGTAGGAGTAAAAGACCAGGTTTTCGCGGATCTCCACCAGCGCGGCATCGCTGATCTTGCCGGTGGCGACCAGCCAGGCGCAACGGCGGCGCTCGCGCTCTTCGGCGGTGACGCGCGAGTTTTTCCAGGCGCGGTAGGCAAAGAACACCAGGACGAGCAGGAGAATGGCGCCACCGACGCCCAGAGCACCCGATTCGACGGGGGTGAAAGAGTGAATCAGATTCAGCATCCGCGCGATCGCGTTATCCGGCCGTGTTGCCGTGGAACGCCTTGTTGTAGTCCTTCATGAACTGTTCCAGACCCCGGTCGGTGAGAGGGTGATTGAAAAGCGCATCGAGCACCTTGAAGGGCATGGTGCCGATGTGGGCGCCGGCGAGGGCGGAATCGATGACGTGCATGGGCCCGCGCAGGGAGGCGGCGAGCACCTGAGTCTTGAAGCCGTAGTTCTGGTAGATGACGACGATGCTGCGGATGAGGTCCATGCCCTCGGAGCCGATATCGTCGAGGCGTCCCACGAAGGGGCTGATGATGTAGGCCCCGGCTTTGGCGGCGAGGAGCGCCTGTCCGGCGGAGAAGCAGAGCGTCACGTTGACGCGGATGCCTTCCTTCGCCAGCGCCGAAGTAGCCTTGATGCCGTCGCGCGTGAGCGGGCATTTGACCACGATGTTCTTATGGATCTTCGCCAGTTTCAGGCCCTCGGCGATCATGGCGGGCGCTTCGGTGGAGACGACTTCCGCGCTCACATCGCCATCGACGATCTCGCAGATCCGGGCGACCTGCTCTTCGATCGGGCGGCCTTCCTTGGCGATCAACGACGGGTTGGTAGTGACGCCATCGACAATGCCGTAGCTTGCGCCAAGCTTCAACTCTTCCAGGTTTGCGGTGTCCAAAAAGAACTTCAAGGGGGGCCTCCGTGTACTCTTTCAGTCTATCACTGGCTCCAGTGGACGCCTTCGAGTTCCAATTTCACGAGGTCCAATTTCAGAGTCTGCCCCCTGTACAATGGATGTACAGTGTCTGGGAAAACCTTTTACATCGAAACCTTTGGCTGTCAGATGAATGCGCACGACTCCGAAAAAGTCGTAGGCACGCTGGTGGCGGAGGGCTATGCGCAGGTGGAAACGCCGGAAGCCGCCGAACTCGTGCTCTATAACACCTGCAGCATCCGCGATAAGGCCGAGCAGAAGGTCTTCAACCGGCTGCAGAACTTCAAACGCGAGGGCGGGAAGGGCAAGACCATCGGTGTGTTGGGCTGCGTGGCGCAGCAGGAGGGCGAAAAGCTCTTCGAGCGCGCCCCGTGGGTCTCGCTCGTCGCCGGCAGCGCGAGCTACGCCAATCTCGGCCAGATGCTGGTGCAGTTGGAGACCGGCGATCGCCGCGTCACCGGGCTCAGTTTCGATCGCGCCGAGGCCTTCGATACCCCGTTCACGCGCCGCGACAATCCGCACCGCGCCTACCTCACCATCATCGAAGGCTGCGATAAATCGTGCGCGTATTGCGTGGTGCCGTTCACGCGCGGACCCGAGCGCAGCCGCACCGCCGAATCCGTCATGGCGGAAGCGCGCGGACTCGTGGAGAAGGGCTATACCGAGGTGCAGTTGCTCGGACAGAACGTCAACAGCTATCGCGATCCCTCGCCCGCCGGGTGGGATTTCGCCACCGTGCTGGCGCGCGTCGCCGAAATTCCCGGCATGCGCCGAGTGCGCTACACCACCAGCCATCCGCGCGATTTCGTCCGCGGCATTGTGGACGCGATGGATGCCAACCCGGCGATCTGCGACCACATTCACCTGCCGGTGCAATCGGGGTCGTCCCGGGTGCTGGCAGCGATGGACCGGCTGTACACGCGCGACGAGTACCTGCGCCGCATCGAGTGGATTAAGAGCGCCCGCCGCCGCTACTCGCTGACCACGGACATCATTGTGGGCTTTCCGGGCGAAACCGAGGCGGATTTTGAAGAGACGCTGACGCTGCTCGATGAGGTGCAGTACGATTCGCTCTTCAGCTTTAAATACTCCGAACGCCCCAATACCGCCGCGCTCGCGATGGGCGACCGCATTTCCGAGGAAGAGAAGCAGCGCCGCCTCGTGATCGTGATGGAAAAGCAGCGCGCGATCCAGATCCGGCGGAACGCGGAGATGATCGGCACGATCCAGGAAGTGCACGTGGAAGGGCGCCACCGCGCGCTTGAGCAGTGGATCGGACGCACTTCCTGCAACCGCACGCTCAATTTCTCCTATCCCGAGGCCGATGAGAAGGACATGGTTGGCACCTATCTTCCCGTCCGCGTAACCCGTGCCGGCCCCAACTCGTTGGTGGGTGAACGCGTATTTGTGGTGTAATCAAAGCGGGGAGGACCGTCAAACATGGAAGTTGAAATGAAAATTCGCGGGCTCATGATGGATCCCGTCACCAACATGCCGATCGTCATCCTGAAGGATGTGAACGGCAATACCGTGCTCCCCATCTGGGTTGGCGTGTATGAAGCCAACGCGATCGCGCTCGAAATCGAAAAGGTCTCCACTCCGCGTCCGATGACTCACGATCTGATCAAAACCCTGCTGCTCGGCCTCAATACGGGCCTGCGCAAGGTGGTGGTCAGCGAACTGAAAGACGACACGTTTTTTGCTGTGATCTGGCTGGATCGCGATGGCGAACTGATTAGCGTGGATTCGCGGCCCAGCGATGCGCTGGCACTGGCGCTGCGTCTGGATTGCCCGATTTACGTGGAAGAGACGGTGCTCAAATCCTCCAAACTGGCGTCCACTGTTTCCGATAAGGTGAACAACGACGAACTGCGGCGCTGGCTTGAGGGCCTCAACGATGAGGACCTCGGCCGCTACAAGATGTGAGCCTCCTCGAAGACTTCCAGATTCAGCGCATGGTGGAAGGGCCCGCCTTTTCCATCTACGTGCGCGGGAATTGTATCGGCGTCGTGGCCGGCGCCAGCCAGAGTAGTACTGGACTCATGACGGAGCAAGGTTTGTCATACTTGATCTGGCGGGACGGTGCTCCGTATCTTGCGGCCAAAGGCGTGGAAACGCCGGCGACCCCGGAACAGGTGGAGACGATTCGCCAATTCTCCCAGGATTTAAATACCGCACTTTGCACATGACGATCGACGAACAACTCACTTACCTGCGGAAGGGCATGGCGGAGATCATCCGCGAGGAAGATCTGCGGGAGCGCCTGATCCAATCGGAAAAGACCGGGCGCAAATTGCGCATCAAGGCGGGCTTCGACCCGACCGCACCGGACCTGCATCTGGGGCACACGGTGCTGCTGCGCAAGATGAAGCACTTCCAGGATCTGGGCCACACGGTGATCTTCCTGATTGGCGATATGACGGGGCGTATCGGCGACCCCACCGGGCGCAATGCGACTCGGCCACCGCTGACGACCGAGGCGATCGAGGCGAACGCGGAGACGTACAAGCAGCAGGTGTTCAAGATCCTCGATCCGGAGAAGACCGAAGTCCGGTTCAACAGCGACTGGCTGGCTCCGTTGAAGTGGGAAGATGTAATCCGGCTGACCAGCAAGTACACGGTGGCGCGGTTATTGGAGCGCGACGATTTCGCGAAACGGTACGCCGCCAACGCGCCGATCTCGCTGCACGAACTGATGTACCCGCTGGCGCAGGGCTACGATTCGGTGGCGCTGAAAAGCGATGTGGAGATGGGCGGCACGGACCAGAAGTTCAATCTTCTGGTGGGCCGCGAGTTGCAGCGCGATTTCGGACAGCAGCCGCAGATTGTGGCGATGGTGCCGATTCTGGAAGGTCTGGACGGCGTCAACAAGATGTCGAAGTCGCTCGGCAACTACATCGGCATCACGGAACCGCCCGAGGTGATGTTCCGCAAGGTGATGCAAGTCTCCGACGACCTGATGTGGCGCTACTACGAACTGCTGACGGATCGCAGCCTGGCGGAGATCGCGCAGATGAAGGCGACGATGCATCCGATGGAAGCCAAGACGATGCTGGGCAAGATCATCGTGGCCGATTTCCACTCGGCGGAAGCGGCGGATCGCGCGGCGGAAGTCTTCAACGCGGTGGTGCGGCGCAAGGAAGTGCCTGCGGATTTACAGAGCGTGCCGGAGCCCGAGGGCGTGCGCAACGATGCGGGCATCCGCGTGGACAAGTTGCTGGCCAAGATCGGCCTGGCGGATTCGGTATCGGATGCCGCCCGCAAGATCAAAGCTGGCGCCGTGGAAATCAACGGCGAAAAAGTGAAAGAATTGGTGCTGTCCAACCCACCCGCCGAGATGGTGATTCAGGTTGGCAAAAACTGGAGACGAGTGGCCTAAGTGAGAAAACTGTACTTCTGGAAATTGAAGCAACGCGAAATTCGCTTGGGCGAGCGCACCATTCTGATGGGCGTACTGAATGTCACGCCGGATTCATTCTCCGATGGCGGCAAGTACTCGGATCCGGACCGCGCGTATGCGCGCGCGATCGAGTTGGAAGAAGAGGGCGCGGACATCATCGATATCGGGGCGGAATCGACGCGTCCCGGTTCGGCGCGGATCTCGGCGGCGGAAGAGATTCGAAGGCTGATCCCGGTGCTGAAGCGGCTGCGCGATAAGCTCTCCGTGCCGATTTCGGTGGACACGTATAAATCCGAGGTTGCGGAGCGGGCGATGGACCTGGGGGCGGAAATCATTAACGACCCCTCGTGCCTTACGTTCGAACCCGATCTGGCGAAGACGGTGTCGCAATACGACGCGGGGCTGATTCTCAATCATATGCGCGGGAGTCCGGAGACCTGGGCGAAGTTGGGGCCGATGCCTGACCCGATCGCCACGGTGGGTCGCGATTTGGATGCGACGATCAACCGGGCGCGGCGCGCGGGGTTGGACAAGGCGCGCATGGTGATCGATCCGGGGCTTGGCTTCGGCAAGCGCAAGGAGCAGAACGCGGCGATTCTGGCGCGGCTGAGCGAGTTGAACGGGCTCGACCTGCCGATCATGGTGGGGCCTTCGCGCAAGAGTTTCCTGGCCCATCCGGACCCGGAGGAGACGAAGTTCGCCTCGGCGGGCGCGGTGACGGCAGCGGTGCTGAACGGGGCGCACATCGTGCGCGTGCACGATGTCCGCGAAATGCGCGCGGCGACGGACGTGGCGGACGAGATTCTGCGCTGCAAGCCGGAGTAGGGAAGGGCGAGTGGGCGACGGGCGACGGTCGTGCTTAATCTGGCGTAGGAAAAGAAAAGACGATTAGCCCGACAGGCGACAAAGGACGATCGCCTGTCCCACTGGAACCTGGCCATTGCTCGTAAGATAGCGTGCCGGGGGTGCGGTTCCTGGTGTGTAATGGGATCGGTATGAAGCGAATCGCAGCTGTACTGTTGCTGACTGGCGCGGCTTTCGGGCAGACGCGCGGCCCTCTGGCCGAGTATGCGCTGGTCCTGGAAGACCCGCCCGTCGCTCAAGTCATCTCTTCCCGCTCGGCAATTACGGGCAAACAGGCGCAGGCGCACACGGCGAAATTGCGCGCGGCGCAGGCAGCAGTGGTGGCGGTGCTGGGGAGGCGCAAGGTGCGCGTGAGCGCGACCTCGCAGTTGCTGGTCAATGCGGTCTTCGTGCGGGTCGCGGGTGCGGATGCCGCGGCCGCGCTGAAAGACCTTCCCGGCGTGAAGTACGTGCAGTTTCTGCCGCGCACCAAGCCTTCGCTGAATGCGGCGATCAATCTGGTGGGCGTGCCGGCGGCGTGGAGCACGGTGGGCGGCAGCACCAATGCGGGCGCGGGAGTGCGCATCGGGGTGATCGATACGGGGATCGACCAGAATCATCCGGGGTTTCAGGATGCGACGCTGACGGCGCCGGCGGGCTTCCCGGTGGGCAATCCGAATTTCACCAACAACAAAGTGATCGTGGCACGGAGTTATGTCTCTTACCTGACCGATCCGGACCCGCTCTACTCGACGCCGGACGACAGTTCTCCGCGCGACCGGCAAGGGCATGGGACCGCGATCGCGATGATCGCGGCAGGGGTGGCCAATACGGGTCCGGCGGCTGCGATCACGGGCGTCGCGCCCAAGGCGTTCCTGGGGAATTACAAGGTGTTCGGCTCTCCGGGCCTGAACGAGTACACCTATTTCACGGCCTGGAACGCGGCGCTGACGGACGCGGTGACGGACCGCATGGATATTGTCACGCTCTCGCTGGGCGAAGGCGACCCGGCGATCTTCGGACCGCTCGATGTGGGGACGGCGGTATGCGGCGATCCGATTTGCGACGTGCGTTCGCAGGCGGTGGAGAGCGCCACGAAGTTGGGTGTGCTGGTGGTGGCGGCGGCGGGGAATGGCGGCGATATCGGCTCCACGGCGGTCTCGCAGAATTCGCTGAATACGCCGGGAGTGGTGCCGAGCGCGGTCACGGTGGGCGCTTCGGTGAACAGCCACGCACTGTATCAGGCGGTGAAGGTGAATGGCGGAAGCCTGGGGAGTTTGCGGGCGCTGTTCGGGGACGGTCCGAAAATCGCAGCGCCGCTGACGGCGCCGATCAAAGACGTGACGCAAGTGGCGGACAACGGGCAGGCATGCGCGGCGTTGCCGGCGGGATCGCTCAGCGGCGCGATCGCATTGATTCAGCGCGGCACCTGCTATTACAGCGACAAGGTGAACTTCGCGCAGGCGGCGGGCGCGGTGGCGGTGGTGCTGTACCAGAGCGCGGGAATCGAAGACATTACGGCGCGGCTCTACGTGCAGGATTGCGGAATTCCGGCGGCGATGATCGGGAGCAGCGACGGGGTGGCGCTGAAGAGTTATCTGAGTGCCAACTCCAATGCCAAAGTGACGCTGGACCCGGCCCTGAGCGCCGTGAACAATTCGCAGGTGAACGCGGTGGCGGGGTTTTCTTCGCGCGGGCCGAGCATCGGGAACTTCGCGAATACGCGCGATTTTGCGCTGAAGCCGGAACTGGTGGCGCCGGGCACGGGGATCTACACGGCGACGCAGAGCTACGATCCGAACGCGGACACGTACAACGCGACGGGCTACACCACGGTGAGCGGCACCAGTTTCGCAGTGCCGTTTGTGGCCGGGGTGGCGGCGCTGGCGAAGGCCGCGAATCCGAACCTGAATACGCCGGGACGGCTGAAATCGGCGGTGGTGAATACGGCGACGGCGGATCTGGCGGGCACGGTTCACGTGACGGACGCGGGGGCGGGGAAGCTCAACGCGGCCGATGCGGTGAAGGTGGCGGCCACGCTCGAGCCGGCGGCGATTTCCTTCGGGCCGGTGACGGCGCTGCCGAGCGTGCGCAACCTGGTTGTGACCAATGTGAGCGGCGCGGCGGCGACCTTCAGTATTGCGGTCCGGCAACTGACTTCCGACAGCAGCGCACGGGTCACGGTGAGCACGCAGAGTTTCAGCCTGCAGTCGGGCGGGAGCCAGGCGATCTCGGTCACGCTGCAGGGCAGCAAGCCTGCGCCGGGCTCTTACGAGGGGTTCCTGGATGTGACGGGCGCGGGTCCGGCACTGCATCTGCCGTATCTGTATCTGGTGGGCAGCGGCGTGCCGTACAACGTCTTCGCGGTTCAGGGCAGCGTCTTCACGGGCGTTCCGAACGACTACGGCTGGCGGCTCGCGTTTCGCGTGGTGGATTCGTTCGGGGTGCCGGTGGCGAATACGCCGGTGGGCTTCCAGTTGCAATCGCCGGGCGAGAAGTTCGATGCGGCGGGCGGAGACCGCACCACGGACATTCTGGGCAATGCCGCCGTGTGGGTGGATCTGGGTCCGACGCAGGGGCCGCAGATTTTCACGGGGACGGCGAGCGGACTCACGCAGGAGTTTGACGGCTATGTGCGCCGCCTGCCCGCGATCCAGAGCGGCGGGGTGGTGAATGCGGGCCCTCCGTACGCGGGGAATGCGCAGGCGCCGGGGTCGTACATTTCGATCTTCGGCACGGACCTCTCGGACGCGAGCGCCGTGGAGACGACTCCCTATCTGCCGGTTTCGCTGGCGCAGGTTTCGGTGAGCTTCGATCGGGGCGGGTTGAGCGTTCCAGGGCATCTGCATTTTGTGAGTCCGGGGCAGATCAACGTACAGGTCCCGTGGGAGTTTCAGGGGCAGCCTTCGGTGCAGATGAAGGTCACGCTCTATGGCTGCTGCTTTGCGAGCAGCGTGTACACTGTGCCGCTCACGACCTATTCGCCGGGCGTGTTCGCAATCACGGATGCAAGCGGTGTGCCCATTTCCGCGGCCAATCCAGCGAAGCGGGGGCAGGCGATCGTGATTTACGCGAATGGACTGGGGCCGGTGGATCTGGCGCAATCGTCGGGGAATCCGGCTTCGAGCACGGCGCTGACGAGCACGCTGGCATCGCCCGCGGTCACGATTGGGGGAAGCGCGGGCGTGGTGCAGTTCAGCGGGATGACTCCGGGGCTGGTGGGTCTGTATCAGGTGAACGTGCAGGTGGCGGGGGGCACCCCGACGGGAACGCAGGCGCTGAGCCTCTCGATCGGGGGCGCTACGGCGACTGTAAACGTGGTGGTGCAGTAACCTTGCTGAAATAACCTTGCTGCAACAAGCCAGTGCTCCCAAGCTATAATGTGATCTTGGGAGCTGTCCCCCTTTCATGACCGATATCAAGAAAAAGCTCCAGGATGAAATCAACATTCTCGAACATGAATTCCATGTCGAGTTGCCGAAGGAAATCCTGAAGGCGCGGGCCCACGGGGACCTGAGCGAGAATGCCGAATACCATGCCGCCAAAGACCGGCAGGGTTACGTCAACGCCCGTCTCGGCCAGTTGAGGAAGCGCCTGGCGGAAGTGTCCATGGTGGATTTCAGCAAGATCCCCCTCGATAAAGTCGGGCTCGGTTCTACCGTGGTCGTGCTCGATGTCAAACGCGATGAAGAGGTTACCTACTATCTGGTGACCAGTGAAGAAGCCGACGCCGCCAATGGCAGAATCTCTACGACCTCACCGATTGGCCGCGCGCTGCTCAACAAAGAAGTGGGCGACGAGGTGAAGGTGCAGAGCCCCGGCGGCATCAAAGAGCTGGAAATCCGCAAGCTCACCACCATGCACGACGAAGCGAAGTAGCTATGACGGGAACGCGCGCGATTGGTCTTTTCTTTGGCACCATCATCAACGCGATTGTGCGCTGGCTGGCGCTTTCGAAGATTCATCCGAACGTGCTCACGTTCCTCGGTCTCCTGATCAACATCTGGGCGGCGTGGCTGTTCGCGCAGGGTAGTTTCTTCTGGGCGGGCGTGGTAGTCACGGGCGCGGCGATTTTCGATATGGTGGATGGCCGGGTGGCGCGGGCGACGAGCCAGGTGACGCGCTTTGGCGGGTTCTTCGATTCGGTGCTGGATCGCTATTCGGATCTGGCGCTCTACATCGGGCTGCTGGTCTATTACGCGAGCATCAACCGCTTTTTCTATATCGTGCTGACCGCGATTGTGATGATGGGCAGCGTGATGATCAGCTACACGCGAGCGCGGGCCGAGAACGCCATTCCCAAATGCAAGGTTGGTTTTCTGGAACGCCCGGAACGCGTGGTGCTGATCATTCTCGGCGCACTGGGGAATCGCATGGCGGCGGTGTTGTGGGTGATCGCGGTGCTCTCTAACGTGACCGTGATTCACCGCATGATCTATACCTTCCAACAGGCCAAATTGCTGGAAGAAGCGCAACTGCGTCCGCCTGTCTCGATGAAGTCCGACGAGCGAGTGCGCCAGGATTAGAGGCGACGGCAGTACCAGAATCTATGCTGTTGCCTGGCTGGCGACGGCCTCCAAACCGCGCTCGCGGATTTCCTGTTCCCGCATTAAGAATTTCTGGATTTTCTTGGTGACGGTCATGGGGAATTCATCCACGAAGCGGATGTACTGCGGGACCTTGAAGTAGGCGATTTTGCCTTTGCAGTACGCCTGGATCTCTTCGGTGGTGGCGGATTCGCCGGGCTTGAGTTGCACCCAGGCGAGCACAGTCTCGCCGAGGCGGGCATCGGGGATGCCGATGACATACGCGTCGGCGATCTTCGGATGCGTGTGCAGGAAGTCTTCCACCTCGCGAGGATAGATGTTTTCACCGCCGCGGATGATGGTGTCTTTGGCGCGGCCGCGGAAACTGAAGTAACCATCGGCGCGCATGGCGGCCAGATCGCCGGTGTGGAGCCAGCCATCCGGATCGAGCACGGCGGCGGTGGCTTCCGGGTCCTCGTCATAGCCCTTCATGACCAGATAGCCGCGCGTGCACAACTCACCCTGTTCGCCGATGGGTAGGGTTTCGCGGGTCTCCGGGTGCACGATCTTTACTTCGGTGTTGGCGAGCGCGGCACCGACGGTGGTGACCCGCAGTTCGAGCGGATCGTCCACGCGGGACATGGTGATGACGGGGGAGGACTCGGTTTGCCCGTAGGCGATGGTCATCTCCCGGCAATGCATGCGCTCGGAGACGGTGCGCATCACCTCGATGGGGCAGGGTGCACCCGCCATTACGCCGGTGCGAAGGCTGGTGAGATCGAAGCGTTCAAACTCGGGATGTACGAGTTCGGCGATGAACATGGTGGGCACGCCGTAGAGCGCGGTGGCGCGTTCGCTATGCACGGCTTCGAGCGTGGCGAGCGGGTCAAATTGCGCCGAGGGGAGGATCAGCGCGGCACCCGAAACCAGGGCAACCATGCTGCCGATGACGGAGCCAAAACAGTGGTAGAGAGGCACGGGCGCGCAGATGCGGTCGCTTTCGGTGGCGCGCAGCGCGAGGGAGATCGCCATGCCGTTATTGACCAGATTGTGATGGGTCAGCAGCACGCCCTTCGGCGAACCAGTGGTGCCCGAAGTGTACTGAATGTTGGCGACGTCGCGCGGCGCGGCGGTATCGCGGTGAAACTCGCAGCCGCCGGAGAGCATGGCATCCCAGGACTCCTCGCCGAGCCAGATGACGTGCTCGAGGGGCAGGGAATCGCCGTTGCGGGATTCGGTGAGGATGGCGCGGTAATCGGCACGGGGATCGCGCGCGCGCAGAAAGAGAGCCCGGATGCGCGACTTCTTGAGCACGTAGCGCAGTTCGTGGGAGCGGTAGGCGGGGTTGACGTTGACCAGCACGACGCCGGCGCGTGCTGCGGCATACTGCAGCAGGATCCACTCGGTGCAATTGCTGGCCCAGATGCCGGCGCGGTCACCGGGGGCGAGGCCGAGGCCGGCGAGTCCGCGGGCGACACGGGTTGTTTCTTCATCGAGTTGGCGCCAGGTGAAGCGCGCGTTCTGGTGGCAGACTACGAGCGCCTCACGATTGGGCACGCGAGCGGCGGTATCCGCGAGGGCTTGCGAGATGTTCTTTTCCAGCAGCGGCGCATCGGCCCCGCGGGAATAACTCAGGGGTAGCAATGCACTAGTGTAACGCCTGTAGGGCGGGCTGCCGCGTCCTGATTGCTGTGCCGGCTTCTAATCTTCCAGGATGACGTTGGCCATCCCCACTTCCCGGGTATGGGTGAGCGAAAGGGAGATGTTTTTGACGCCGAGTTTCTCGGCGAATTGGGCCGCCACGCCGTGCAGCAGTAGGGTGGGTTTGCCGCTGCGCAGGTTGGCGACTTCAAAATCCTGCCAGGTGACGCCGCGCCGCCAGCCGGTGCCGATGGCCTTCATGCCGGCTTCCTTGGCGGCGAAGCGGGCGGCGTAGCGCTCGTATTTATTGGCCTTGCGCTCGACGTACGCAATCTCACGCGGGGTGAAGATGCGATGGATGAAACGCTCCCCAAAACGCTCGGCGGAGGCGCGGATGCGCGGCACCTCTGCGATATCGATTCCGGTACCGACGATCATTTTAGCCCCTTGCCAGTGGTGGTGATGGTGAGGCGTCCGTGTTTGACGCCTTTCGTGGAGACCAGCACGTCGGCCACTTTGCGGACGGCGGCCGATTTTCCGCGGACCACGAGGACTTCAAGGCAATTGTCGTGATCCAGATGCACGTGCAGGGTGGAGAGGATGTTGTGGTGGTGATCGTGCTGGATGGCGTTGAGTTTTTCGCTGAGCAGACGGACGTGATGGTCGTAGACAAGGGTGATGGTGCCGACTACATCGGCGTCGGGCGATTCCCAGGTCTGTTCGACGAGGTCGTCGCGGATCAGGTCGCGGAAGGCTTCGGAGCGGTTGGTGTATCCGCGCCGCCCGATGCGCTTATCGAACTGTTTCAGAAGATCGCTATCGATGGCAACGCCAATCCGGCTCAGGCCGCTCATGCGTACTCATGGTAGCACTGGCGAAAATTGGGCTGAACGGGTGGTGGCGCGGGGCCGAAGCCGGATGGCACGAATATTTGGTTCGTGCTACTTTGAAGGCGATCGTGCATATACCCGACGGATTTCTCTCCACTCCGGTCTGGGCCGTGATGGATCTAACGGCGGCCCCCGCCGTAGGCTACGCGGTGCGCGCGGCGCAGCGCGGCTTCGACGACGCGAAGGTGCCTCTGCTGGGAGTGATGGGCGCGTTCGTGTTCGCGGCCCAGATGATCAACTTCCCGGTGGGGATCGGCACTAGCGGACATCTGGTAGGCGGTGCGCTGCTGGCTTTCACGCTGGGTCCAGCGGCGGCGGCGGTGGTGATGTCGGCGATTCTGGCGATTCAGGCGCTGGTGTTTCAGGACGGCGGCATCCTGGCGCTGGGGACGAACATCTTCAATATGGCGATTGCGGGTGTCTTGGCGGGGTATCTGCCGTACCGGTTGTTCGGAGGGGGCGGCGGGCGGCGGGCGGCGATCTTTGCGGGCGGTGCGCTTTCCGTGCTGACGAGCGCGCTATTGGCGCTGGCGGAGTTGCGATTTTCCGGCGTGCGCATGCCCACCGCGGTATTGGGCGTTTCGCTCGCGCTGTTTCTGGTCTCGGCGCTGATCGAAGGCGCGATCACGTTGGGAGTGATTCGCGCGCTGGAAGCGATTCAGCCGGATTTTGTACGGCAACCGGCGGCGGGCGGGCGGCACGCGGTGATCGCGGCGGGCGTTGCGGCGGTGCTGCTTGCCTCGGGGGGCGTGGTGATCGCCTCGACGGCGCCGGATGGCATCGAGCGACTGGCGAAGCAGACGGGGATCGAGAGCAGGGCGCATTCCCTGATCACGGCTCCGCTGAAGGATTATCAGGCAGGCTTCCTGGGCGCGGGCTGGCTGGCCCAGGCGTGCGCCGGATTGATCGGACTTGGGCTGGTGGGCGGCGTGTGCTGGATCGCCGTCCGGAAACGGTAGGGCGCGGTGCACCACGTCACACTGGATCAGTGGAGCCGCCGGCAGAGCCCACTACACCGCCTGGACCCGCGCTCAAAAATCGTGGCGCTGCTGGTGCTTCTGGTGGTGGTGGGCACGGCGAACCGGCAGGTTGCGTGGCTGTGCGGTGGGCTGTGGGTGCTGCTGGGTGCCACGGCGCTGATTGCTCATCTCCCGTTACGGGCGATGCTGATCCGGGCGTGCGTGGTGCTGCCCTTTACCGGAGTTTTCGCAGCCGTGAGCTGGCTGGCGGGCGACCCGGGGCGGGGCGCGGCGCTGGTCATGAAGAGTTATGTTTCCGCGTTCGCGGTGCTGATCCTGGTCTCCACCACGGCTCTGCCTGCGCTGCTGCGGGGGTTTGAGCGGCTGGGAGCGCCCCGGTTCTTACTGATGGTTGCTCAGTTTCTCTATCGCTATCTATTCGTGATTTCCGAGGAAGCGCAGCATATGCGGAAGGCGGCGCAGGCAAGGGGTGCGAGCGCGGGCGGTTTGGCGGGCGGCTTGGCGGGCAATGCGGAGCGCTTCAGCGCGGCGGCCGGGGCGCTCGCGGTTCTGTTTGCGCGGTCGTATCATCGCGCCGAACAGATCCATCGAGCCATGTTGTCTCGCAGCTTTCCCGGTTACTTCCGCCCGCTAATGGAACTGCACTACCATCCCGCCGACTTACTGTTTGTCATGTTAGGAGTCCTGCTGCCGGTGTTACTGCGGGTATGGATTGAGAGGTTGTCATAATGCCGCCACTTATTCTGGTACGGGGACTTAGATACCAGTACGAAGATGGGACGCGCGCGCTCAATGGGGTTGATTTCGCACTGCGGGCGGGTGAAACGGTTGCCCTGCTGGGAGCCAATGGAAGCGGCAAGACCACCTTCGCCCTCCATCTGAATGGATTGCTCAGTGGAGAGGGCACGGTCGAGGTGTGCGGACTTCCGGTGATTGCCGCCAATGTGGCTTCGATCCGCCGCAAGATCGGCCTGGTGTTTCAGGATTCCGAGAGTCAGTT
>CAIRBY010000673.1 GCA_903876865.1 uncultured Acidobacteriia bacterium | reverse complement strand
TCTCCCGCAAAAAGGCTCAGGCGTGAAACGCACTCGCTCATGAAAATCACTGAAAAAGAAGTCCGCTACGTCGCCGCCCTCGCCAACCTCACCCTCAGCGAAGAGGAGACGGTGCGGCTGCAGCACGATCTGGATGGCATCCTCGAGCACATGGACCGGCTCAACGAAATCGACACCACCGGCGTGGAGCCCATGGCGCAGGTGCTCTTCGATACCGGCAACGAAACCGGCACGCTGCGCGCCGATGTGCCGCATGAACCGCTCGGCAACCGCGCCGCCCTGGCCAACGCGCCGCAACCGGGCGCCGGCTATTTCAAAGTTCCCAAAGTCATCGAACGCTAAGATCCGCATGCATATTCCCTCTCTCTCCGTCGACCGCGTGAGACAAGCCTTGCTCGGCCGCGAATGCAGTGCCGCCGAACTCACGGCGGAAGCGTTGCGCTTCGCCGAAACGGAAAACCCCAAGACTCACGCCTACCTGACCTTCTGCCCCGAACGCGCCATGGCCGCCGCCGCCCGCGTGGATGCCGCCCTTGCCCGCGGCGAAGATCCCGGCCCGCTCGCCGGCGTCCCCATCGCCGTGAAGGATGTCATCGTCACCCGGGGCGTGCGCACCACCTGCGGTTCGCGCCTGCTGGCCGAGTACATTCCGCCCTATGACGCCACCGCCGTGATCCGCCTGGAAGCCGCCGGCGGCATCATCCTCGGCAAGACCAATTGCGATGAGTTCGCCATGGGTTCGTCCAACGAAAACTCGGCCTTCGGCCCCGTGCGCAACCCGGTTGCGCCGGACCGCGTGCCCGGTGGCTCCAGCGGTGGTTCCGCCGCCGTGGTCGCGCAGGGCACCGCCGTGCTCTCGCTCGGCAGCGATACCGGCGGCTCCATCCGCCAGCCCGCCTCGTTCTGCGGCATCACCGGCGTCACTCCGACCTATGGACGCGTCTCCCGCTACGGCCTCACCGCCTTCGCCAGTTCGCTCGATCACATCGGCCCCTTCGCCCGCTCGGTGAAGGATGCCGCCACCCTGCTCCAGGTCATCAGCGGACGCGATCCGCACGATGCCACTTGCGCCGACGCGCCTGTGCCCGATTACTCAGCCCACCTCACTGGCAACGTAAAAGGCTTGAAGCTTGGGCTGCCCGTCGAGTATCTAAGACATCTGACGAGCGAAACCGGCGACCTGATTCTGAAGGGCGTCGAACAGCTCAAAGCCCTGGGCTGCGAGGTGCGTGAAATCAGCCTCCCGGCCACGGAGTACGCCATCGCCTGCTACTACATCATCGCCACCGCCGAAGCCAGCAGTAACCTGGCCCGCTACGACGGCGTGCGCTATACCTCGCGCAGCACTCACTCCGGAACGCTCTCGGAAATGTATCGCAACACACGCGGCGAAGGTTTCGGCGCCGAGTGCAAGCGCCGCATCATGCTGGGCACCTACGTGCTCAGTGCTGGATACTATGATGCGTATTACCTGAAGGCGCAAAAGGTGCGGACCCTGATTGCCCGTGATTTTGCCAACGCCTTCGCGGAGGTGGATGCTGTGGTCGCGCCCGTCTCACCCTTCCCCGCCTTCAAGTTAGGGGAAAAGGTGGACGATCCGCTCGCCATGTATCTCTCCGATATTTTCACCATCACCGGCAGCCTTGCGGGAATCCCCTGCATGAGTGTCCCCTGCGGCAATACCGCCGAGGGGCTGCCTGTCGGCATGCAGATTTTGACGAAGCACTTCGATGAGACCACCATGTTCCGTCTCGCCGGAGCCTTCGAACAGTCGCAGATTCAGAACCAGACACACTAACTTTACGAGGAGATAACGATGCCTTTTACACTGCCGCCTTTGCCCTACGCGCCCGATGCTCTGGAGCCGCACATCGATAAGATGACCATGGAGATTCACCACGGCAAGCACCACAACGCCTATGTGACCAATCTCAATAAAGCGCTGGAAGCCGCCCCCGAACTGGCCGATAAGACCATCGAGGAGTTGCTCGCGAACAATCTTGCCATTGTGCCCGAAAAGATCCGCACCGCCGTCCGCAATAATGGTGGCGGACATTACAATCACTCGCTCTTCTGGAAGCTCATGGGCCCCAACGCGGGCGGCGCCCCGGTGGGCAACGTGGCCGACGCCATCACGGCGGCCTTCGGCAGCTTTGACGCGTTCAAAGAGAAGTTCAACGCCGCCGGCGTGGGCCGTTTCGGTTCCGGCTGGGCATGGCTGATCAAGTCCGGTTCCGGTGTGGAGATCGTCTCTTCGCCCAATCAGGATAGCCCCGCGATGGAAGGCAAGTCGATCGTGCTCGGCTGCGACGTTTGGGAGCATGCCTACTACCTGAAGTATCAGAACCGCCGTCCCGATTACCTCGCCGCCTGGTGGAACGTGGTCAATTGGGCCGCCGTCGAAGACCGCTTCAACTCGTAGTAGGACAGGCCCCCCGGCCTGTCGTTTCCGAGTAGGACAGGCCTCCCGGCCTGTCGTTTCCGAGTAGGACGGGCCTCCCGGCCTGTCCCTCTCTTGCTTTGACTTTTCCGCAGGCGAGAGATGGGCCGGGATCATGTTTTTGCTTCACTCTTTTTTGTTTTTCTTCGCGCATGCAAAAATTCGACATCATCGTCATCGGGTCCGGACCGGCTGGCCAAAGGGCAGCCATCCAGGCCGCCAAATGTGGCCGGCGGGTCGTCGTCATTGAGCAGCGCGAGATTGTCGGCGGCGCCTGCATCAATACCGGGACCATCCCCAGCAAGACCATGCGGGAAGCCGTCATGCACCTCTCCGGCTTCCAGTACCAGGGCATCTACGGCATCAACTATCACGTCAAGGAAAAGATCACCATGGCGGACCTCGGGTTCCGCGTCAACCAGGTGATCAAGACCGAAGTCGATGTGACCCAGGCCCAGTTGGCCCGCAACGGCGTGGACGTGATCAACGCGCGCGCCAGCTTCCTCGATGCCACCCACGTCCGCATTGAGAACGCCAAAGGGCAGGCGGATCTGGAAGCGCCCATCATCATCATCGCCACCGGCACCAAGCCGGCCGATAGTCCCGCCGTGCCCCTCAACGGCAAGAGCATCATCAACAGCGATCAGATCTTCAGCATGGAGGATATCCCCAAGACGCTGATCGTGGTCGGCGGCGGCGTCATCGGCGTCGAGTACACGTGCATGTTCGCCATCCTCGGCTCGCGCGTAATTCTGGTGGAAAAGCGCCCGCGCCTGCTCGAGTTCGCCGATTCGGAAATGGTGGAGGCGCTCTCTTACAACCTGCGCGATCACCGCGTCACCATGCGCCTCAACGAAGAAGTCTCCAGCGTGGAAGACCGCGGCAAAGATGGCGTGGTGGCGCGCATGAAGAGCAACAAGATCATCAGCGGCGACGCCCTGCTCTATGCCGTGGGACGCCAGGGCAATGTGGACGAGTTAAACCTCGCCGCCGCCGGGCTCGATGCCGATAGCCGCGGACGCATCGCCGTGGATTCGGAGTACCGCACCAAGGTACCCAACATCTATGCCGCCGGTGATATCATCGGCTTCCCCAGCCTCGCTTCGGTCTCCATGGAGCAGGGGCGTCTCGCCGCCGCCAACGCGGTGGGGTTGAAGATCCAGTCCAATCCGGCCACCTACCCTTACGGCATCTACACCATTCCAGAGATCTCCTTTACCGGGAAGACCGAAGAGCAGTTGACCGAAGAAGACGTGCCCTACGAAGTCGGCGTCTCCTACTACCGTGATACCGCGCGCGGACAGATTCGCGGCGATACCAGCGGCCGGTTGAAGCTGATCTTCCACCGCGAAACCCGCGAGGTGCTGGGCGTCCACATCATCGGCGAGGGGGCAACCGAATTGCTCCACATCGGCCAGGCGGTGATGATTCTCAAAGGTACGGTCGATTACTTTGTGGAGACGGTGTTCAACTATCCCACGCTGGCCGAATGTTATAAACAGGCTGCATTCAACGGCATCAATAAGTTGTTGCGGTTCTAAGCGCACGCTGACGAAAGAGGAGGCCCCATGGGGCGCAGTATCGGAGTTCTGGCCACGCGTTATCTCTGGGCGGGGATCGTGGAAGATACCAAGCTGGGGGGCGTCGTGATGTTTCCCGAACCGGGCAGCCCGGCTCTGGATCTGAAGACCGTTCCCGCGCGTGACGTGATCGCGATTGTGCGCGATCAGATTCTGGCGCTCGCCGCTACCGGCCCCATCGAGTCCGTCGGCGCAGGTTTCCCCGGCATCGTGCGCGGCGGCGTGGTGCAGGAGTCCCCCAATCTCGGCCAACTCAAGGGCCTGCGCCTCGCCGAAGAGTTAGGCGCCGCGCTCAAGGCCGAAGGCATCGACGTGCCGATTGTCGCCATCAACGACGCCGACGCGCTCGCCACCGGCATTGCCGCCACCCGCGAAACCATGGAAGATCTGGTGCGCGTCTGGTATCTCGGCGATGGCATCGGCTTCGGCCGCCACCCGCACAACGATAGTCCCTGGGAAGCGGGTCACATCGTGGTCACGCTCGATCCCAAGGAGCGCTTCTGCGGCTGCGGCGGTCTGGGCCACCTGGAAGGCATCATGGGCCACCGCGCCATGCGCCTGCGCTTTCTCGATATGGAGCCGGAAGAGGTCTTCGGCGCCGCCCGCCACGGCGACCACCGCGCCGGGGAGTTCTACAAGCTCTGGCACCGCGCGCTCGCCGCCGGCGCCGCCAGCAGCATCCACCTGGAAGGTCCGGGACGCTTCTATCTGGCCGGGCCCAATGCCGAATTCGTGGACCTCAACTTACTCGCCGGTTACATGCAGGAGATGGTCAAAATGAGCCCGTTACAAGGCAGCTTCTTTGAGATCGTCCCCACCAGCCACGATCTCGCCCTGATCGGCGCCGCCGTCGCCAGCCACCCCCGGTAGCGTAGTTGCTCGTCGGCCAGGCGGTTCCGCCTGCTAGCGCTGGCTTATTCGATCGCTTCCGGAACCAGTTCGATGTTCGTCTCGCCCGCGGCCTTCTTCTCCGCGTACTTGCGAATCCACGCTTCCCAGCTCCGCCCATCGGCCATGTCGCGCCCTGTGAAATCGATACTCTCGATTTCATCGTGCGCAATCGTGTGCCGCTTCTGGTCCGGAGCAATCAGGCGCAGCGTCTGCCGGTCGCGGTCGAACACGTACCCGGCCAGGCTCTTGCCGTTCTTCAGCGTGATCGTCAGATCGCCGCGGTAATCCAGCGCATCGTCGAGTCCTTGCGCCAAATCCTCGTTCGCCCGCACGGTCGCGCCCTGCAGGCTCGTGCGGCTCCCGCTTTCGATCTGCACCAATAGCGGTTTGGGCTTCTCCTGGTTCAGTTCCTGCAACGCTTCGCCGTCTTCGTAGCGGGAGAAAAGCATCGAGCGGATAGTCGCGAAGATGCCGCTGAACGAGAATGTATAGTTCACTGCCGTGGCTTCATACCCGGAGTGCATCATGCAGTTGGAGCACTTCGGGTTGCCGGATTCATACCCGAACTTAGACCAGTCCGTGCTGTCCAGTAACTGCTGGAACGTATCCGCGTAGCCTTCCTGAATCAGGTAGCAGGGCTTCTGCCAGCCGAAGATGTTGTAGGTCGGCATACCCCACGCCGTGCATTCCAGGTTGCGCTTCCCCATCAGAAACTCGAGGAAGAGCGGCGACATATTGAAGACCCAGCTCGGTTTGCGATTGCTCAGGATCTTACGGAACATCGAGACGTTCCCCTCGCGCCCGCTGAAGTGCTGCTGGTCCGGAGCCTTGTCGTAGCTGTAGCCCGGCGAGAGCATCATGCCTTCCACGCCGGCGTCCATCATCTCGTCGAAGAACTGGCGCACGCTCTTGGCGTCATGCCCTTCAAAAACGGTGGTGTTCGTGGTGACGCGGAAGCCACGTGCCACCGCTTCGCGAATCGCTTCCAGCGCGATTTCGTAGCCGCCCTCTTTGCAGACGGAGAGGTCGTGATGCTCCTTCTGCCCGTCCATATGCACCGAAAACGTCAGGTACTTGCTGGGTGTGAACAGGTGCAGCTTTTCCTTCAACAGCAGCGCATTCGTGCAGAGGTAGATGTACTTCTTGCGCGCCACCAGACCCTTGACGATTTCGTCGATCTGCGGGTGCATCAGCGGTTCCCCGCCCGGAATCGAGACTGCCGGAACGCCGCACTCTTCCACCGCGCGGAAACACTCCTCCGGCGTCAGGTTCTGCTTCAAAACATGGCCTGGATACTGGATCTTGCCGCACCCGGCACAGGCCAGATTGCAGCGGAACAACGGTTCGAGCATCAGCACCAGAGGATATTGTTTCCGCCCCTTCAGCTTTTGCCGTACAACATAACTGGCAACCGTCCACATTTGGGACGCCGGAATTCCCATGTTCGTATTATACGATGCCGGTTTAAACCACCAGCAGCGCCCAATTCCCCTTCTGCCTTGCCTCCCGCGCCTCGGGCATCGCGGCGCGGACCTGCTCCACCTCGTGCGCCTCAAACCCGCTCGCCAGCAGCACGCCGCCCGGCTTGCGCGTGCGCAACAGATCCCCCGCCAGCAGGATGATCGCCTCCGGACTGATGTTGGCCATCACGATATCCGCCGTGTCCGCCGCAACCGCGTCCACCGACCCCACAAAGCCCATCCCCGCGATCTCCACCGCAATCGGGTCGATATCGCAGGCGATTACCTTGCCCGCGCCCAGCAGTTCCGCCGCCCGCGCCAGAATGCCCTGTCCCGTGCCCACATCCAGCACCGTCATCCCGGGCTTGAGGTAATCCTCCAGCGCCTCGATGCAGAGCCGTGTGGTCTCGTGGACGCCCGTTCCGAACGCCATCCCCGGGTTGACCACGATGCGGAAGCGCCCCTCCGGCGTCGGGTCGTCGCGCCACTCCGGCACCAGATAGAAATGGCGCCCCACTTCCATCGGCTGCAACAGGTCGCGCGCGGATTGCACCCAATCGCGCTCCTCTTCCTGCCGTGGACGCGAACCCGGGAATAGCGAGATCAGTTTCGCCTTCGGGCT
>CAIRBY010000672.1 GCA_903876865.1 uncultured Acidobacteriia bacterium | reverse complement strand
GTCCTACCGCCGCGCCGATTCCCGCCCGTGGCGCAGGCATTCCTGCCTGCAGCGTCGAGATTCGTCTCGACGTGCTTCTCGTCCCCCTCCCGGCGTGTCCGCTTGCTGCCGGGACAGGCCAGGAGGCCTGTCCTACCGTTGCGCCAATTCCCGTTTCAATTCGAAATGCCATTTCCATACCTCGTAAATTGCCGGATACGCCACCAACTCCAACACGAAGCTCGTCAAAATCCCGCCGATCATCGGCGCCGCGATCCGCTTCATCACATCCGCCCCCGTCCCCGCCGACCACATGATCGGCACCAGCCCCATGAACATGCACGCCACCGTCATGAACTTCGGACGAATCCGCTTCACCGCCCCGTGCATGATCGCCTTCTGCAAATCCTCCAGCGAATTCAACTGCCAGTGATCCTTCGCGTCCTGATACGCCAGGTCCAGGTACAGCAGCATGAACACGCCCGTCTCCGCGTCCACGCCCATCAGCGCAATCAAGCCCACCCACACCCCGATGCTCATGTTGTACCCGAGCGCGTACAGAAACCAGATCGCGCCCACCGCCGAAAACGGCACCGCGATCAGAATGATCAGCGTCTTCGCCACCGAGTGCGTGTTCAGATACAGCAGCGTCAGAATCAGGAACAGCGTCAGCGGCAGCACCACCGTCAATCGCTCCTTCACCCGCTCCATCGCTTCGTACTGCCCGCTCCATGCGATCGAATATCCCGCCGGCAGCTTGACCTGATCGCGCACTTTCTGCTTCGCCTCCGCCACGTAGCTGCCCACATCGCGCCCCGCTACGTCCACGTAGACATACCCGCTCAACATCCCGTTTTCATCCCGCAGCATCGAAGGGCCGGCCACCAGTTTCACCGTGCCCAACTGCGACACCGGCACCTGCGCCTGCCCGCCCATCACCGGCACCAGCACCCGGTTCAGCCGGCTCACGTCGCTGCGGTCGTCCCTCTGATAGCGAACGTTCACGCTGTACCGCTCGCGCCCCTCCACCGTCGTCGTCACCGCTTCGCCGCCTACCGCCGACATCACCACCACCTGCACATCGTCGATCGCCAGCCCGTACCGCGCCAGTTGATCGCGATTCCAGTCGAAGTCCAGGAAGTAGCCGCCGCCCGTGCGTTCCGCGAACACGTTGCGCGTCCCTTGCACCGCCGGCAGCAGCCGCTCCAACTCCTTGCCGATGCGTTCGATCACCGCCGTATCTGCGCCGAAAATCTTCACTCCCACCGGCGTACGCACGCCCGTGGTCAACATATCGATGCGGTTCTTGATCGGCATCGTCCACGCATTCGAGGCCCCCGGAAGTTTCAGCGCCTCGTTCATCTGGCTGACCAGTTCCTCCGTCGAAAGCCGGTCCGGAGCGAAGCGCCGCAGCATGCCCCGTGTCCACTCCGGTGCCCATTCCGTCCACCACGTCCGCTTGTGCCTCCACTCGCTCACCGGCTTCAGTTGAATCGTCGTCTCCATCATCGAAAGCGGCGCCGGGTCCGTCGAACTCTCCGCCCGCCCCGCCTTCCCCAGCACCGTCGCCACTTCCGGGAAGCGCATCAGCACCTTGTCCTGCACCTGCAT
>CAIRBY010000671.1 GCA_903876865.1 uncultured Acidobacteriia bacterium | reverse complement strand
GATGCCTCCGCCATCGCGGGCGCGATGCACCGGTTGGTGAGCGACGAAGCGCTGCGGCGGCAGTTGGAGGAGGCGGGTCCGCGGCGCGCGGCGGAGTTCTCCTGGCGCACGACGGCGCGGGGCGTGCTCGATTCCCTGCTATGGACCTCGAAGTGCTAATAATGAAGGGCAAGGGGTGGATGATGATACGTACAACGGTTTTTTTGGCCGCAACACTGGCGGCTTCTTTCTGCGCGAACGCGCAATCTTTTCAGCGCCGCGCCACGATTACCGGTGGCGGCGGCAACATGGGCAAGTGCACGATTGAAGTTGTGGTGGACGGCGCAGCCGACGTGGAAATTCGCGGCGATCAGGCCGTGCTGCGAAATCTGCAGGGCCGCGCGCCGGAATGGCGCCGCTTTCAGTGCAATATGCCCATGCCCGTGAATCCGCCCAATTTCCGCTTCCAGGGAATCGATGGCCGCGGGTTACAGGTGTTGAGCCGCGAACCGCGCGGGGGCAGCCCGGCGATCGTTCACATTGAAGACAAGGACAACGGGTCGGAGGGCTATACTTTCGACCTGACCTGGGGCGGCGGAGTGATTATGACCCCAGGCCCGGTCGGCGGCGGAGACCGCAACCGTGACCGCGACCGCATGCCGAGCCGCCGCTACACTACCGAGCAGGCCGTGCGCATCTGCCAGGATGCGGTACGCAACCAGGCGCTGGATCGCTTCCGCGGCCGCGCGGTGGAGTTCCGCGAGACGCGTCTGGACGATCAACCGGGCCGTAACGATTGGGTGGTGGGAACCATCGACGTGCTGCGCGGGCGGGAAGCCGAAGGGCCCTTCCGCTTTAGCTGCTCGGTCAACTTCGATACCGGCCAGGTGCGTTCGGCGCAGATCGACGCCAACCGCTTCGAGGAGCGCCGCAACGACCGCATGCCGGAAGCCGACCGCGCTACGGAAAGCTGCCGCCGCGCGGTGCAGGGCCGCATGCGTAACGATGGCTACGACCGCATCGAGATGGATTTCACGCGCCGAATCGACGATCCGGGCCGCGACCTGCGCCTGAATGGCTTGGTGCGCGCCGATCGCGGACGCGGTGTGGAATCGTTCAACTTCTCCTGCGCCGTGGACGTGCGTGATTTCGGCATCCGCTCCGTGGACGTAGTCCCGCGGTAATGAGGGTAGCGCAGGCGGTTTCGCCTGCCAACTTTTCGCGGGACCATCCCGGTCCCGCGACTGCTTCGAAGCATCGAATGTAACTTACGGTCGAGATGCCGACGAGGGCGTCGGCAGCGGTCCGGGGGCACCGCCCCACCAAACCCTGCAACCTGGAGTATCGTACCGGGCGCTGATCGCATTCCGTAACCTTCGGGCGGGGGAGGCGTCTCTTTTCTGTGGTCCTTCGTATCCTGCGGGCCCTCGCCACGAGCGTGCGCCGCGATCTCACAACCTACGCGGCGCTCAAGACCAATAATTTCTTCCTCTTCGTTGCGCTGGTGATTTACGGGGCGCTGGTGAGCGGGGTCAAGCCCGTCAGCGCGGAGCCGTTCCTGCTGCTGCTCGGGGTGCTGCTGCTCTTCCCGAGTTCGAGCGACCCGATGGCACGCATCCCTTCGATGCGCCTCGCACTCTGGCCTCTGCACGGGCGGCAGCGCGCGCTGCTGCGGTTGACCAGCCTCGCCTTCAGCCCGATCCTCTGGGTGACGGTGCTGCTGCTTCTGCTGCGCGCGGCCTTCTCGCTGCTGGCGCTGCTGGTGTGCGCGGCGGTTGCCCTGCAACTGGTGCGCATCCCCAACTGGCAGCCGAAGCGGCCCGCCCTGCGCGTGCCGGGGCGGTTCGGCGGCCTCATCGCAGCCCAACTTCGCTCGCTCGTCACGGTGCTGGATTTCTACCTCGCGCTCCTGATCTGCCTCGGCGGTACGGTCTGGCGCCTCGTCGATAAACATCCCGACCCGGCCGCCTTCCCCATGCTCGCGATGCTGGTGGCGCTCGGGTTGAGCACCTGCGCGCAATGCCCGTTTTCCCTGGAAGCCGGCAGCGGGATGACGCGCTACCGCCTGCTGCCCCTGCGCGGCTGGCAGATCCTGCTGGCCAAGGACGCGGCCTATCTGGGGCTGCTGCTGTTGTTGGTGCTGCCGCTCGACGCGGCGGCGGGCATGACCTTCGGCCTGACGGCGCTGGCGGTGGGCCGCTACCCCGCCGTGCGCCTGCGCCTGCCGCAGGAGCGCTGGCGATTCACCAGCGGACGGCTGCTTTACGGCGTGGCGCAGATACTGCTGGGCTTCGGGTTGGGCTTCACCGTGCGCGAGTTCGGCCTGGCGCCGGTAGGGGCGGCGCTGGCGCTTTATCTGGTTTCGCTCTACCTGGGCGGGCGCAGTTGGGAGCGGAGGGACTAAACCCCGGCAAGCCGGGATAGGCTAGGAGGCCTGTCCTACATGGGCTTGCGTCTGTTAAGCTAAATGATTCATGACAATCGAAGAAATCCGAGAATTAATTGATTTGGCCTCGGAAACAGGGATTGCAGAACTGGAAGTGCAACGCGGCGACAATCGCGTGCGCATCCGCCGCGCCTCGTTTGCCGCGCCGCAGGAGATCGTGCTTTCTCCGGCTCCCTATGCCTCTCCCGCGCCTTCCCCCGGCTCCTCCGCCCCGCATGCGGCCACGGACGCGCCCAAGGAAAAGGGCGAGCAGCCGAAAGACCCCAACCTCATCCTGGTGAAATCGCCGATCGTGGGCACGTACTACGAATCGCCGTCTCCCGATGCGCCGGCCTTCGTGCGCGTGGGCGAGCGGGTTCAGCCAGGCAAAGTGCTCTGCATCATCGAGAGCATGAAGCTGATGAACGAGATCGAAGCCGAGACCAGCGGGATCATTGAGAGCAAGCTGGTGGTGAACGGACAGCCGGTGGAGTACGGGGAGGCTCTGTTTGCCGTCCGTACGGTTTAAGAAAGTACTCATCGCCAATCGCGGAGAGATTGCGGTTCGCGTCATCTGCGCCTGTAAAGAGCTGGGCATCAAGACGGTGGCGGTGTACTCGGAAGCCGACCGCTACAGTTCGCACGTGCGCTTCGCGGATCAGGCGATCTGCATCGGTCCGGCGAAGAGCGCGCGCAGCTATCTGGACATCCCCTCGATCATCAGCGCGGCGGAAATCACGGATGTGGACGCGATCCACCCGGGCTACGGCTTCCTGAGCGAGAATGCGGCGTTCGCGGAAGTTTGCGAAGCCTCGCGGATCAAGTTCATCGGACCCAGGCCGGAAGTGATCCGGCTGATGGGCGTGAAGGAGCGGGCGCGCGCCTTCATGCGCGAGATGGGCGTGCCGGTTCTGCCCGGTTCGCCGGGCGTTTTGAGCAGCCCCGAAGAGGGTCTGGAACTGGCGGCGCAGGTGGGCTACCCGGTGATCCTCAAGGCATCGGCTGGCGGCGGCGGACGCGGCATGCGTGTGGTGCATACGCCGGAAGAGCTGCCTTCGAATTTCGTGCAGGCGCAGAACGAGGCGGGCAGCGCGTTCAGCAGCGCGGACGTGTACCTGGAAAAATACATCGGGGCGCCGCGCCACATCGAGTTCCAACTGCTGGCGGACGAACACGGCAACGTGGAAATCCTGGGCGAGCGCGAGTGCAGCGTACAGCGGCGTCACCAGAAACTGCTGGAGGAATCGCCCTCGCCGGTGGTCACGGATGCGCAGCGCGCGGAGATTTCGGCGGCGCTAAGGAAGGCCATCGCGCACGCGGGCTACACCAACGCGGGCACGGTCGAGTTCCTGATGGATGAGAACGGCAAACTCTACTTCATCGAAGTGAACGCGCGCGTGCAGGTGGAGCATCCGGTGACGGAGTTCGTCACGGGAATCGACATTGTGAAGAGCCAGATCCGGATCGCGCAGGGCGAAACGCTGGCGGAGATTCTGCCGGGTCCGGTGCAGTTGCGCGGCCACTCGATTGAGTGCCGCATCAACGCGGAGAATCCGGATACGTGCGTGCCCTCGCCGGGACGCATCACCGGCTTCCACCTGCCGGGAGGCATCGGCGTGCGCGTGGATACGTGGGCGTACACGGATTGCGTGATCCCGCCGTTCTACGATTCGCTGGTGGCGAAGCTGATCACGTATGGCAGCGACCGCGGCGAGGCGATCCGGCGCATGCAGCGCGCGCTCGATATGTTCATCGTCGAGGGGATTCACACCTCGATTCCGCTGCAGCAAAAGATTCTGGCCGATCCCGATTTTCAGGCTGGGCGCTTCGATACGAATTTCATCAAGAGATTCATGCCCGGCGGCAAGTGAAACGCGCTGGGCTGGGCGCTGCGCTGTATGCGGCGCTGCTCTGCTGCGCACTCGGCCTGAGCGGACAGTGGCTCACGGTCCACTTCAATTACGGCGGCAATCTCACCGCCCTCTTCTGCCACGGCTCCAAAGTTCCCGTTCCCGCGGAACTGGCGGTGGAGCGCATCTACGTCTTCCCCAATAGCGGCGGCTACGACGGGCAGAGCTATCACTACGTGGCGCACGATCCGCTGGACCGCACGGCGGTGGGGCGCGCGGTGCCGGACCCGGCGCGGCGCTTCCCGCGCATCCTGGTCCCGGGGCTGGCGTGGCTCGTGGCGCTGGGGCGCGCGCAGTGGATCGACGCGGGCTTCGTGGCGGTCAATCTCGGCTTCCTGTTTCTGGGCGCGTGGTGGCTGGCGCGGCTGCTGCCGGGCATCGGGCTGAACCCGTGGTGGGCGGCGCTGTATGTGGCGACGCCTCCGGCGATTGTCTCGCTGGACCGAATGCTGGTGGATCTGGCGCTGGTGTCGCTCTGCCTCGGCTTCGCCGTCTATTGGAAGAGCGGAGCGTGGTGGAAGGTGTGGGCGATTCTGGCTGCCGCGGCGCTGTGCCGGGAGAGCGGCGTGCTGCTCTTCGCGGCGTATGCGATTCATCTGGTGGGGCAGAGGCAAATGGGGCAGAGGAGCTTTGGGCGGGTGCTGTGGTTCGCCACGGCGATGCTTCCGGCGGCGGCGTGGACGCTCTGGGTGCGCGCGCACTTCCCGGGCGGCGACGTGATCGCGGCCGGTCCCATGCCGTTTGTGGGCATGATCGCCGACTTGTGGAATCCGCGCCCGTACCCGTTCCCGGCGCTGGCGCAGGTGGGCATCCGGTTCCTGGATGGAATGCAGTTCGGCGGGCTGCTGATGGCGATGTGGTGGGGGCTGCGCGATGTGCGCCGGATGACGGAAGATCCGCTGCGCGCCGCGTGCGTGCTGTGGGCGTGCTTCGGGATCTGCATTCCGCAGGGGACGTACGACGATCCCTTTGCGGGGGCGCGCATCCTGGGTCCGCTGCTGGCGTTTCAATTCCTGGACGGGAACCGGTTGGGGCTGTGGATGGTGACGCCGCGGGTGT
>CAIRBY010000670.1 GCA_903876865.1 uncultured Acidobacteriia bacterium | reverse complement strand
TGCGGATCGCGTTGTCGGGATGCCTCATCCTGCTGGGCGCCCAACTCTGCTGGCGCGGCTTCTTTTAAACCAGCCTCGCCGGGTCACTTGTGCCGTCTGTCACGCGCGATTCCTCCCGCTCACGGCGACAATGAGGCATGACCTCGGAAAGTACGATCTCGGAAAGTACGATCTCGGAAACTAAATCTACAGAAAGCATCAGTGAGGACCTGCGGGAACTGACGTCAATCTGCCAGGATGGGCAACTTGGTTACCTGACCGCGGCGCACCAAGTGGAGAACTCGCAGTTGAAGACGATCTTCTCCAGCTATGCCACGCAGCGTTCCCGCTTTGTCCGCGATTTGGAAGACGAAGTGCGGCGGTTGGGTTCCACGGATACCGAAGCCCCCTCGCCGCTGGGTTCGCTGCACCGTGGTTGGATGCAGTTGAAAGGTGCCATCTCCGGCGGCAGCGGAGCGGCCATCGTGGCGGCTTGTGAGACGGGCGAGGATCATGCCGCCGCGGCCTACGAACGGGTGGTGGACCTGGAGCTACCCGGACAGACCGGTACTCTGGTGGCCAGGCAGTGGGAAGCCATCAAGGAAGCGCACTCGCACATGCTCCGGCTGAAGCACGAGGGCGAACAGGCGGACTTTCCGAAAGACGCCAAAGCGTAGGTCAGCGGAGGGCCACCCGGTATACGTACATGGCGTGGCCGATCACCTGTGAGGGTTGCGCGCGGCTGATCCAGGAGGCGCGCGGGGCGCGCGCCACATAGTGGGCGCTCACCAGATACAGGCCCACCGCAGGCGTTTGCGTACCGGGTTCATACGGTTCGGCGTTCAGGCCATAGGCAGTCGGCGGAAAACTGCCGAAATAGGCGAGGTGCAACCGTTGGCCCGGCGCGTTCTGCGCGGCCCATTCGCGCACTTGCAGCAGCGACTGCCCCCAATCGACGTTACTGTCATCCAGCCAGCGGGGTCCGCACGCGGAACCTCCGTCGCGCCCGAGGCAGGCGGCGTCTTTCGTCAGGGCGGCGGCTTCGTTGAAGTAGCTGAGGTGGTCGGGCGCGACTCCCCACGCTGCGAACGCGAGCCACACTCCAAGCGTCGTAGCGGCGACCCGTCCAGGAATACCGCTCCGGAACAGCCAGACGAAGGCAGCGCCGCCCAACAGCTGCAGGAAGGGTAGGGCGGGGATGAGGTAGCGTACGCCCAGATCGTCGGCGAAAATTATGTGAGCGGCGAAAACAAGTACGGGCGCGCCAAGCAGGATGATTCGGGCCGTGCCGCGGACTGCGACACATCCAAGCCCAACCAGCGCGATCGCGGCGAGTGGTTCCTTCAACAGGTAGGCCACCGGGAAATAGGCCGGAAAGTTGTGTGCGAACTCCCCGCCCAGGAATACCAGGTAGTCGGGATTGTGGTCCAGATTCACGCGCTGCAGGCCGGAGACATATAGAAAGAGTCCGCCGGGAGAGAGGTATGCCGCCTGCACCATCACGCTCGCGACGGCCGCCATCACCGCCCAGGCCAGCCATCCGGCGCGGCGCATCAGGAGCATGGCCACGGGGAGCAGGAAGATGGCGGAGAACTTGGCGCAGAGCATCAGGCCAAGGGTCACGCCACAGAGCGCCATGCGCAAAGGCGTCGGCTGCTCCAGGTAATTCCACAGGGTGAAAAAGAAGAGGACCACAAACGCGGCGAGTCCCACGTCCATGGTGGCGAGGTGGCCGTGCCCCAGAATGATGGGGTCCAGGGCGTAGATGGCGAGCGCGGCGAGTGCGGCGGCCTCGCCCAGCAGTTGGCGTCCCCACAGAAAGATGAGGGCGCCCAGGAGCACGGTGAGCAGGAGGAACGGCAGGCGCGCCAGAAACAGGGCGCGATCCGGACCGTTGGCGGCGAGAAACTGGCTGCCGATCTCGCGCTCCCGTCCGGCGGTCAGGGCTTCGCGCAGTTCGGGCGTGTCCGGGAGGCGGTATCCGCCAAGCCACAGCGAGAGGCCGGCGAGTTCCTTCAGCAGCGGCGGATGTTGGAGGTTGGCCCGTACCTCGCCGAACTGGATGTAGGAGAGGCCGGCGGAGATATCCCCGGTTTCGTCGAATGCCGGACTCTTGCGCGCGCTGATGAAGAAGAGCGCCGCCAGGAGCGCCACCAGCAGCACGCCGGCTGTAACCGTGAATCGCCCCGGCAAGGGGCGCGCCGCTAGCATAAGAGCACATCGTAACACGCGACTTTGGGCGCTTCCGTGTATCATCGAAGTACTGTGAAAGTGATTCCCCCGGCTGTCTTGTTTCTGGGTGCAATCGGTCTCTTCGCGCAAACACCCGATGCCCGGATTTCCGCGCTCGCCGCGCAGTTGGCCCAGGCTCCCGACGCGGCTGTGCGCGAAGCCATCTTCAACGCCAACCCCGAATTGTTGCGCCATGCGCTGGTGATGGAACTGCAGCCCATTGTGGCCATGGCGATAGACCGCAGGGAGTCCGTTGCGGCGGCGCGCGGCATCGATGCGCTGTGCGCGGTGGCTGCGCGCCTCTCCGATCCGCTGGGCCTCGGCCTGTGCAGTTATAACCGCGGCATGCTGCTCTCCAACGAAGAGAAAATGGACGACTCCAAAGCGCGGTTCGAAGAGGCGATTGCCCGCTTCCAACCCGCCGGAGAGCACGCCTGGGCGGCGCGTGCGCTCAACGGCATCGCGATTCTCTACAGCCGGCGCAGCGAGTATGCCGAGGCGCAGCCGTTGCTGGAGCGCGCGATGCAAGAGGCCGAGCGTTCCGGCGAGCGCGAGCGGGTCGCGCAGACCAGCGTGAATCTGGCGATCGGCTTCAACAGCCAGGGGAATTATCGCGCCGCCACCCAGGCGTTTCAGCGCGCGCTCGATATCTGCCGCGAACTGGGTTTGGAGCGGCAGAGCGCCAAGGTCCTCACCGGGCTGGCATCGGTGTACAACTACCAGCGAGATTTTGAACTGGGATTGCGGTATGCGCAGGAGGCGCTCAAGATCTCCGAAAAGTTCAACGATATCGGGACGCTGCCTGCGGTCTATGGCAACCTCGCCCTGCCGTATCAGGGGCTCGGCCAGTTCGACAAGGCCCGGCAGTATCTGGAACTGGAGTTGAAACTGGCCGCGGATACGGACGACCCCGGTTCGCGCATGATGGCCCTCTACAACTACGGAGACCTGTTGCGCGAGTTGAAACAATCCGCGGCGGCCGTGCCCCGCTTCGAGGAATCGCTGCGCCTCGGGCTGCAATTGGGGCGGCGGGCGATGGTGGTCCACAACCGCATCACCCTTGCGGAACTCGCCAACGAAAGCGGGCGCTGGGCGGAGGCGCTGAAACTCTGCGAGGAGGCGGCGCCGGATGCGCACGGCTTGGGCGAACTCATCCTGGTGGCCCGGCTGGGCGATGCGCGCGGGACCGCTCTGATGCGGATGCGGCGCAGTGCGGAGGCCGAAGCGAGCCTGCGCGAGTCGATCGACGCCATCGAGACCATGCGCCGGCAGTTGGCCGGGGAGCAGGAGACCATGGCCATCTTCATGCGGGATAAGGTGGATGTCTACCACCGCATGGTGGAACTGCTCCTCGCCGGCGGACGCACCGAAGAGGCGCTGGGTTTTGCCGAACGGGCCAAGGCGCGGGTGGTGCTGGATATTCTGCTGGGTGCGCGCGAGCGGCTGACGAAATCCATGACGCCGGCGGAGCAGCGGCAGGAGGGCGCGCTGGTGGAGCGCATGGCTGCACTGGCGCAGGAACTGATTCGCCAATCGGGAGTGCCCAAGCCGGATAAGGCGAAGGTGGATGCGACCCGCGCGCGGCTGGAGATCGCCCGGCTGGAGCATCGCGCGCTGGCCAATACACTGTATGCGGCGCATGCCTCGTTGCGGCTGCAACGAGCCGATTTCGAGCCCGCCACGGCAGCGCAACTGGCGGCGGCCATGCCGGATGCGAACGGGGCGCTGCTGGAATATGTGGTGGCGGAGCGCGCCGTCTCCCTGTTCGTGCTCACGCGGGACGCCAACGGGACGCCACAACTGCGGGCCTACGCGCTCCCCGACCCTCCCGCCAAAATCGCCGCCGAGGCCGCCGCCTTCCGCCAGCAGATTGCGACGCGCGACCTGGAATATGGCAACCGCGCCCAGGCGCTCTACCGGATGCTGCTGGGAGCGGCGCGGGAACAGTTGCGCGGCAAGACGGCGCTGGTGATTGTACCGGACCGGTTCCTGTGGCAGGTGCCGTTTCAGGCGCTGCAGGCGGCGCCGGGACGCCATCTGATCGAACAGCAATCCGTATTCTACGCGCCCTCGCTGGCAGTGTTGCGAGAGCTGGCGCGCAGTCGCGGCGCCGCGCCGGTGCAGCCCAAGGTGCTCGCGGTGGATGGCGCGCAGCTTGCGAGCGCGGTGCGCGAGGTGACGGGGTTGCGGGATCTCTATGGGGCGGGGCAGACCACCGTTTACATGGCCGATCAGGCGGACGAGGAAGTGGTCAAGCGGCAAGCGCCCCTCTACGATGTGCTGCATCTGGCGGCGCACGGCATCTTTCAGGACGCGCAGCCTATGTTGAGTTACATCCTGCTGGCGAAGGCAGGGAAGGCAGAGACCGGGAGCCTGGCCGCGCGGGAGATGATGGACCTCGACCTCAAGGCCAATCTGGTGGTATTGTCCGGCTGCGAGACTGGACGCGGCGCC
>CAIRBY010000669.1 GCA_903876865.1 uncultured Acidobacteriia bacterium | reverse complement strand
CGCGGATCGCTCTGCCCGGATCGGCACGGTGCGGACGGTCCCCCAGGCCGCGCCCGGCGAGCTCGCCGCCGCGAGCGGCTTCGAGACCATCAACGCGAGCGCCTGGAGACGGCCGCCGCGATGGCGCGATTGAGGCCACCCGACACCACCGCCGCCACGGAGCGCTCTGCCCGGATCGGCACGGTGTGGACGGTCCCCCCCCCAGGCCGCGCCCGGCGAGCCCGCCGACGTGAGCGTCTTCGAGACCATCAACGCGAGCGCCTGGAGACGGCCGCCGCGATGGAGCGATTGAGACCACCTGACGCCACCAGCGCCGCGGATCGCTCTGCCCGGATCGGCACGGTGTGGACGGTCCCCCCCCCCAGGCCGCGCCCGGCGAGCCCGCCGACGTGAGCGACTTCGAGACCCTCAACGCGAGCGTCCGGCGAGCTCGCCGCCGTGAGTGGCTTCGAGACCATTAACGCGAGCGCCCGGCGAGCCCGCCGCCGTGAGCGACGCGATTGAGGCCACCTGACGCCACCGCCGGCGCGGATCGCTCTGCCCGGATCGGCACGGTGCGGACGGTCCCCCCAGGCCGCGCCCGGCGAGCTCGCCGCCGAGCGCCGCGCCAGTCCGCTTCCGCTGTAATGCCTCTTCGCTCAACATCGGCAGAACCTGCGCCGCGATCGCCGCCCGCTGGCTCGTCGTCAAGTGCCGGCGGTGCGCCTCCACAAAGAAAAAGCGGGTCCAGTGAAACACCGAACCCGCATTCACTACGCCAGTCATGACCTCACCCGCCCGGCCCGCGCTCAATGGCACGAATGAGCGCGCCTATTCTCTACGTCCTCCTGAAAGTCGCCCCTACGAGTGCGAGTCTTTCCGTTCGCGTCAACCGCCGAACTTGATCCCGCCAGCGCGGATCGTCTTCGGAGTACCGCCAGCCCTTGTTTCCCGCGCACGAGCTATACATCCGGTGATCCGAGAGCACATCGCAGATTCGCATTGAATCCTCAAGCGAACAGCGGCCGCCAAAGGCCATCAGGTTGATTTCCTCGCTAGTGACCGAGAACAGATCGAAGGAATACCCGCGCGCTACCCAATCGGCAGTGGCGCGCGTAACGTATTCCCACGCTATCGCCTCCAGGCTTTCATCGGAAACAGGCGTTGCTCTTTGGTGTCCGAATTGAGGCCGCAGCCCGTCTGGAATTCCGCCGGCGCCGCGGCGGACAATGGACAACCTGGAGCCCGTAGCAACGGCCAGGTTAGTGGTCGGGGTAATCGTCATCATCGTGTGTTCTCCAATTTTGAAATTGAGAAAACGCGAGGCGAAGAGTCTTCGGCAATGGTCCGCGAAACGCGAGATTTGAGATAATTCGTGCAGGCCATCTGCTGTTCGCTCAGCGTTTGGTTTAGGACCGTCCCGAGGCTGCAACCTTGTGGCGGTCCGTTCACCAAGACTGTACTCCACTTACAAATCCATTTGCAACTCGGGTCGAACGTCCAGCGCGGCTTTGCTCTCAGTAATCGCGCCCAGCCATAGTGCGCGCGCAATTCTTACACCGCCGCGGGGTTGCTCTCGGCTACTGCCAGCATGGGCGGCCGAAGTGGTCCACCGCTCCACATCTCGACCACGCGCGCCACCGGCGCCCGGCGCCGAGTGCCCGAACATGGGCAGCACGCGGGATAGTACCACCCGTGCAGGTCCAACGGTAGATGTAATTGTTGCGGCCATTCACCGCATACGACGCAGCGCCCCGTAAAGGTCCGCGCGATATGGCATGATCTACTGTTCTGCGCCGTCGTCGCCTCCGCACACTGCGATTTTCGCTCCACCTGATCACCGTCGTTCTATTCCCTGAAAACTTAAGCTGCCGTCGTGTTCGTTCATCCGCACGCGGGAGACGGCCCGCGGTAATCCGCCCCATCTTGGCGCCGGGGAAAAGGAGGTGAAACCCGGCGCCAATCCTTTTTTCGCTCTGTGTTTCGGAATCTACCGACCCGACGCCACATTGCGAAGATTCGTATTCAGCCGCGGCGAAACCCGGCCTTCGATGCCCAGGCTTACCGCGTCCAGAATTTGCGGCATCCTGTCCTGGAAGCTCTGCGAGTCAATGGCGGATACCGTCATGTTTACCTGGACCACTGGCCGCATATTTCCCGCAATATCTCGATCCACCAGGTTCCCGCGTCGATCCGTCGCGTAACTGGTGGGCGTCGCCATCGTGTACTGAGAGTCCGTCAAAAGCGTGTTCTCCGCCTTCTGCCGAAGCTGCTTCGGATCGCCCAAGAGGCTCGCCGCTAATGCCAGCGCCATACCAGCGCCCGCAACGATCGGCGCCGCCGGTCCCGTCACACCGCTCAGCGCCATGATCGCGCCCGCTCCGCCGGCCAGCGCACCCGTCCCCGATAGCGCCCCTTGTGCTCCGCCCGCCTTGAATCCGGAGTACGCACCGAACGCCGCGGCCGCAGCCGCCATGCCGATCCCCACGCCCTTCGCCGCCCCGGCCGCCATCCCGCCGCCGCCGCTGCTCCGTCCCGTCCATCCCGCGTCCGGACCCCACGCGCTCGAATCCTTCAGGCTCGCCCACGCCTGGTCCAACTCCGCCGGGCTCAGATCGCTTGCCGATCCCCCGCCGTCGAACACCTTCGACCATGCTGCGTCGCTCGCCATCCCGCCGCCGCCGCTGCTCCGCGACGTGGCCAGCGCCCGCGCCGCCATCGTCAACTCTTTTGCCGCTGCCGATAGTTGGCCGCCCGCCGTCGTCAGTTTCGCCGCACCCGCATCCTTCTGCGGATCGGTCCCGAACGGCGTCCCACGCAATACCTTCCCCAGGAAGGTCGGGTCTTTCGCCGTACCCTGCCCAGGTAGCGCCAGATGCCCGCTCTGCCCCTGCAGCAGCGTCACCGCCGCGTTCTGGAACATCGTGCGGCCCCAGCCTAATGCCGTGCCCTTAAGGAAGTCCTCGATCCCCTTCCCGCCATGCAGTATCGCGTCAAACGCCTGCCCGCTGAGATTTCGAAGGTCGTCAAGGCGCTTGCGCTGCAGTTCCGCAAGCGTGACCTCGTGTTGCACCGCCGCATCGTACTGTGCCTGCTCCAGGTCGATTTGTGCACTCACCAGCCCCGCCGCGTCCTGCTTTCGCGTGGCCTCCTCAACGGCCAGCCGATTCAGTTCCTTTGCCAAGGCGATACGACGGTCATAGACCGCGTTGGCCAGTTGCGCATCCTGCCCAGGCTGCGCGGCCAGGCCGAGCATTGTAAGGTCCTCGCCCGCGGCGCCTTCCGCTCGCCGGGCGCGTGCACCATAGGCGAGCTGGTGTACCCTGTCCGCAGTTTTGAGCCACGCATCCGCGTACCGCGGCGCGGCCTCATTGCCGCCCTGCACCATCTCATCGCCCATCTTCGCGACCGCATCCCGGTTCTCGCGTGTGAGCTTCGCCCAAGCCTCCGCCACTTCCGCGGCCTGCTTATTCACTACCGCCGCTACTTCCAGGTTCGCCGCATACCCGGCGCGTAGCGGACTATTCCCCTTCGCTACCTCCGCGTCCCGCCGCTCGTAGATCTTATCGATTTCGCTCTTGCCCTTGTCCCCCGCCTCT